>CAYZQZ010000544.1:0-2839 GCA_964480235.1 uncultured Reyranella sp.
GTCAGCATGCTCTCGAACGGCACGTAGTAATTCCACCACACCGGGATCTTCACTTTCCCGCCGCGGCTGTCGATCTGGGCGATCTTGCCGCGCAGCAGGGTCTGGGCGGTGTGGACGTGGCCGTCGATCAGGCCGGGCATGGCGATCTGCCCCGACCCGTCGAGCGTCGACTTGGCCGTCACCGCACGCCTCGCGGCCGACGCCTTGCCGATCCAGGCGATCTTGTTGCCCTTGATGGCGACCGCGCCGTCGCGGATCACCCGATTGCTGCCGTCGATGGTGACGACGTCGCACCCGCTCAGCAGCAGGTCGACCTTCTGCGGCGCTCCGTTCCCCCTGGCCGGCATACTCAGCCTTTCTTCAGTGAGGCGTGCACTTCCTGCATCACCGAGAAATCGACCAGTTTGTCGATGTCCGGCAGATTCTCGCGGCCCGAGGCCTTGGCCGCCGCGTACATCGGCCCGGCGAGCGTCTCGCGGTCGAACATCAGCAGCGGCAGGTCGGGCTTGGTCGGATTCTTGAGCATGCCGATCTGCAGTTCGTTCTGGCGCGTCTGCTGTTTCAGGTCGAGGCCGAGATCGGCACCGTACTTGGTGACGCAGAGCTTGGCCGCGACCGAAGGATCCTTGGCATTCTCCATCCACCCTCGCGTCAGGCCCTTGAGGTAACCCAGCACGATCGGCCGGTTGGCCGCGAGGTAGTCGCGCTTCACGAATACGAGATTGGTGTAATAGCGGTAGCCCATCGAATCGAACGAGGTGAAGAAGAAGTCCTTGCCGCGGACCATGTTCATCTTCACTTCGAGCGTCACCGCCTGATTGGTGCCGAAGGCGGTGTAGCCGTCGCCGGCTTTGGCGAGCAGCGGCTCCGGCGAGAAGCCGGCCGGGACGGGGTCCCACTGCTTGGGCAGGTTGTTGAGTGCGAGCGTGGCGTCGATTGCCGTGCGCTCGTTGGGCCCCTGCACCAGGATCTTCTTGCCGACGATGTCGGCCGCCTTGAGGATCGGCTTGCCCGGCAGCGACAGGATGCCGAGCGGCGACACCGGGAAGGTGCCGGCCAGCAGCACGAAGTCGTTGCCGCGCGCCAGCGCGTCGAGATAGGGCAACCAGTTGCCGTAGCCGATTTCGGCGCCGCCCGAGGCCACCGTGACCGGCGGCGGCGGGGCGTTCGGTCCGCCCGGCAGGGTCTTCACGTCCAGCCCTTCTTCCTTGAAGTAGCCGTTCTCCAGGCCCATCCAGACGCCGGCATATTCGACGTTGTTGATCCAGCCCAGTGCCACCCGCACCGGTTTGCCCTGCGCCCGCGCGATCGCGGGTGCCGCCACGGCGGCCGCGGCCGTCCCTTGCAAGAAATGCCTGCGTTGCATCGCTGACCCCTTCCACTGCCCCAAATACCGGGAACCGTACTCCCACCTGCAAGGGCTGGGCCAGTGGACCAAGATCGTGCCGGCCGATCGCCCGGCGATCGGAAGCAGGCGTCAGCAGTCGCCGATGCGCTTACCGTTCATCACGCTACGGCCTCGGACGGCCTTGCCGTCCTTGTCAATGAGCGTGAGTTGTCCTTTGCCCTCGAAGCTGGTCGGCTTGTAGCTGATCTCGGCTTCGGCCGTGACGCCCGGCGCATCACCTTTCGCCGGGCAAACCGAGGTGGCCCTGAAGGAACCGGGCTGGGCGGGACCGGGCGTGAAGGTGCAACCGTGTTTCGCGAACTCTTCCGGCGGCGGATACAGAAGGCGCTCCAGGGTGGCCTCGTTGGCCTTCATGCAAAGCTTCTTGGAGGCCAAGGGCAAAGGCTGCCCACCATCGAGCGTCGTCTGGTCGGTGGTCTCCCACAATCCGCCCTGGAGGGACGTTTGGCTCTGCGCCGAACCGGCGAACAGCACGGCCGCGGCAGTCGCGGCAAGGGTGAGACACTTCATCGGGTTTGGCTGCTCCATGCTGGATGAAATGAGGTTAACCTGCCAGCATCGCCTTCCGCCACCCGGTCAGCTCACTAAGGCCCAGCACAGGGGGACGCGACTCTTTCGACAAATGCTGTGCGTACCGCCTTCACCTGGCATTTTGCCGGCTCATTCCTTCCAGAGTGAGCAGTACAGATATTCGACTCTTGCCGGGCTCTTGTCGCAACGGCCCTAGCACAACAGAATTTGCCCATGCCCGCCTTCCTGGAAGACGCCTCGTTCAACCAATCGCCAACCTTTGGCGACGTCGACCTGTTTGGCGCCGACAAGCCACTCAGCGAGGCGGCGGCGCGCTTCGGCCTCGACCTGAAGACCCTATCGCAGGCCGGCTGCGACTACGGATCGGCCGCGACGCTCGATCTCGGCCGGGTCGCCAACGAGAACCCGCCCAAACTCCGGACCATGGACGGCAAGGGCAATCGCATCGATTTCGTGGAATTTCACCCTGCCTATCACACGCTGATGCAGAAGAGCATCGGCTGGGGCATCCACGCCGCCGCCCATGATGGCAGCGAGAAGCCCGCCCCGATGACCAGCCGCGGCATGCGGCTCTATCTTGCCACGCAGGCCGAGAGCGGCCACATGTGCCCGGTCACCATGACCCACGCCTGCATCGGCGCGCTGCGGCCCACCAGCGGCAAGCCGGCCGGGGCCCCTTCCCCCGGATCGTCGAGCCGATTGGCACTGTTGCCCACCGCTTGCCGGACCGTGCGGGCCAGCTCATCAATATCAAACGGCTTTGGGAAATACTCAAACGCGCCAGTATCCGTCGCGCGGACCGCCGTATCGAGGGTATTCTGCGCGGACAGAATGATGATCGGAAGATCGGGTGCGACGGCGCGGACCCGATCGATCGTGGCAATGCCATCACCGTCAGTC
>CAYZQZ010000545.1:0-2839 GCA_964480235.1 uncultured Reyranella sp.
GATGCCGATACCGAGGCCAACGCCAAGGCGATCGACAGCCTGCTGAACTACGAGACGGTGAAATACTTCGGCAACGAGGCGCACGAGGCCGCCCGCTACGACGTGGGCCGCCGGCGCTACGAGGAGGCGGCGATCCGTTCCAGCCGCACCCTGTCGCTGCTCAACGTCGGCCAGGGCGCGATCATCGCCGTCGGTCTCGCCGCTGTCATGGTCATGGCGGGCTATGGCGTCGTCGACGGCACGATGACGATCGGCGACTTCGTCGCGGTCAACGCCTTCCTGCTGCAGCTCTACCAGCCGCTGAACATGCTGGGCTTCGCCTATCGCGAGATCAGGAACGCGCTGGTCAGCATGGAGCGCATGTTCGGCCTGCTCGACGTCCGCGCCGAGATCGCCGACAGGCCGGGAGCACCGGCGCTCAAGGTCGCGGGCGGAGAGATCGTGTTCGACAAGGTCGACTTCCACTACGAGAAGTCGCGGCCGATCCTGCACGAAGTGAGTTTCCGCGTGGCGCCGGGCAACACCGTCGCGATCGTGGGTTCGAGCGGCGCCGGCAAGTCGACCGTATCGCGCATCCTCTACCGCTTCTACGACGTGGCGACGGGCAGTGTCAGAATTGACGGCCAGGACATCCGTGACGTCACCCAGTCGAGCCTGCGCGCTGCGATCGGCGTGGTGCCGCAGGACACGGTGCTGTTCAACGACACGATCTACTACAATATCGCCTACGGCCGTCCCGGCGCCAGCCGCGAGGAAGTCGAGCGCGCCGCACGCCTGGCCCGCATTCACGATTTCATCGTCGCGCTGCCGCAGGGATACGACGCCACGGTCGGCGAGCGCGGCCTGAAGCTGTCGGGTGGCGAGAAGCAGCGGGTGGCCATTGCCCGCACCATCCTCAAGGACCCGCATATCCTGCTGTTCGACGAGGCGACCAGCGCCCTCGATACGCGCACCGAGCAGGAGATCCAGCGCTCGCTGGAAGAGGTGAGTCGCGGCCGAACCACCGTCGTGATCGCCCATCGGCTGAGCACCATCGTCAATGCCGACGAGATCGTGGTGCTCGACCATGGCCGGGTGGCCGAGCGCGGCCGGCATGGTGATCTGCTGGCGCGCAACGGGCTCTATGCCGACATGTGGCAGCGCCAGCAGGAGGCGGCCGCCGCGGCGGAGCGCACGGTCGAAGAGCCGCCCGGCTTCCGTACGGAAGGTCACCTCCGTGTCGCCGAGTAGCGCTGCGGCGTCGGCAGGTTCCTGGCGTACGCTCGTTCCGGTATTCGCCGCCTGTGCCGCGATCGGCCTGCAGGCGGGGGTGGCGATGCCACTGGTGCCGCTGGCGCTGGAGCGCGAGGGCGCCGACAAGTTCACCATCGGCGTGGTGTCGGCGGCGTGGGCCGTTGGCATGCTGGCCTTCGGCACGCGCATTCCGGCACTCGCCGCGCGCCTCGGCGCCGCGCGCGCCATCATCCTCGCCGTGGTCATCGGCTCGGCCATCACGCTTGCCTACACCGTGACGTCGGGGCCGCTCGCCTGGGGCATTCTCTCGTTCCTGCATGGCGTCTTCGGCGGCATTCCGTGGGTGGTGAGCGAAATCTGGATGAACGTCGTGGTCGAGGAGAAGCGCCGCGGCCGGGTGATGGCGATCTACGCCATGATGGTGGCGCTGGGCATGGCGCTGGGCCCTCTGGTCCTGCAGGTGGTCGGTGTCTATGGACCGATGCCGTTCGTCGCCTGCGCGGCCCTGGCACTGCTGGTCGCCGTGCCGCTGCTGCCGTACTGGAGCAGCGCGCCCAGGATCACGCACGAGCGCAACAGCGGCTATCTGGCCGTGATCGGCGTGGCGCCGCTTGCCATGTTCGCGGGCTTCTCTTGCGGCCTGGGCGAGCAGGTCGCCTTCAGCTTCCTGCCGGTCTATGCGGTTGGCGCCGGCGTGCCGGCCGAGCTCGGCGCACTCTGGCTCTCGACCTTCGTAATGGGCAACGTCGTGCTGCAATGGCCGATCGGCTGGATGGCCGACCATTACGATCGCCGCGCTGTGCTGGCCGGCTGCAGCGCCGTGAGTGCGACCCTGATGGTCCTGCTGCCCTTCGTGCCGGCGCAGTCGCACGGCGTGGTCGTCGTGATCCTGCTGTGGGGCGGCATCTCGTTCGCGATCTATCCCGTGGGGCTAGCCCTGATGGGACGGCATCTCGGCGGGGGCGACATCGCGCGCGGCAACACGGCCTTCAGCATGCTCTACATCGTGGGTGGCCTGGTCGGCCGGCCGCTGACCGGCGCGGCGATGGATGTCTTCGGCGAGCCGGGGCTCGGCTGGACGCTCGCGGGCTTTTACGCGGCGGCGGCACTGGCGGCGTTGCTGGCCATGCGCCGCCCCGGCTGATAAGTCTGCCGGCAGAGGAAGCGAAAGAGTGAGCGATCCCCTGGTCAAGCCGCTGCTGGCAGGCGACCGCCGCGCCCTGGCCCGCGCCATCACCCTGATCGAATCGACCCGTGCCGACCATCGCGAGCGCGCCGACGCGCTGCTCGCCGAACTGTTGCCGCACACCGGCAATTCGGTGCGACTCGGCATCACCGGCGTGCCCGGCGTCGGCAAATCGACTTTTATCGAGCGCTTTGGACTCAACCTGATCGACAAGGGGCGCTCGCTTGCGGTGCTGGCGATCGATCCTTCGTCCAAGCGTGGTGGCGGTTCGATCCTGGGCGACAAGACCCGAATGGAGGAACTGTCGCGCCATCAAGCGGCGTTCATCCGGCCGTCGCCCGCCGGCGCCACCCTGGGCGGCGTGGCGCGGCGCACCCGCGAGGCGATGCTGCTGGCCGAGGCGGCGGGCTTCGACACGGT
>CAYZQZ010000546.1:0-2838 GCA_964480235.1 uncultured Reyranella sp.
GCAAACGGCGCGGCCTCGGCATCGGCAACTATCTCGAAGTGACGGCGCCGCCCACGAAGGAGATGGGCGGCATCCGCTTCGAGAAGAATGGCGACGTCACGATCATCACCGGCACGCTCGACTACGGCCAGGGTCACTGGACACCGTTCGCGCAGGTGCTGAGCAGCAAGCTCGGCATTCCGTTCGACAGGATCAAGCTGATCCAGGGCGACAGCGACCTCTTGATTGCGGGCGGCGGCACCGGCGGCAGCAAGTCGATCATGGCGTCGGGGGCAGCGATCGTCGAAGCCTCCGACAAGGTGATCGACAAGGGCAAGCAGATCGCCGGCGTGGCGCTGGAAGCTTCAGCGGCGGACATCGAATTCCGCGCCGGACGCTTCACCATCGTCGGCACCGATCGCGGCGTCGGCATCATGGAACTCGCGGAGAAGCTGCGTGGCGGGATGAAGCCGCCCGAGGGGGTCCCCGACTCCCTCGACGTCAGCCACGTTCACGAGGCCGCGCCGTCGGCCTACCCCAACGGTGCACATGTGGCCGAAGTCGAAGTCGATCCCGACACCGGCTGGGCCGAAGTCGTGAAGTACACGATGGTCAACGACTTCGGCACGGTGATCAATCCGCTGCTGGTCGAGGGCCAGAGCCATGGCGGCGTGGTCCAGGGCATCGGCCAGGCCTTCTTCGAGCACATGGTCTATTCCGAGGAAGGCCAGCCGCTCACCGGGTCGTTCACCGACTATGCCCTTCCGCGCGCCGCCGACGTGCCGTCCTTCGCGATCGGCTATCACTCGGTGCCGGCCAAGACCAACCTGCTGGGCGCCAAAGGCTGCGGCGAGGCAGGTTGCGCGGGTTCACTCCCCTCGGTGATGAACGCGCTGGTCGATGCGCTGGGCGGCAGGCACATCAACATGCCGGCCACGCCGGAGCGGGTGTGGGAGACGCTGCACTCGTAGTATCCTCGGTCCATGTTGGACGTCGCCATCCTGGGCTACGGCCCGGTTGGCGCCCTGCTCGCCAATCTGCTCGGCCAGGCCGGCCTCACCGTCGGCGTGTTCGAGCGCGAGCGCGAGATCTACGCCCTGCCCCGCGCCGTCCATTTCGACGGCGAGGTCATGCGCATCTTCCAGTCAGTCGGGCTCACCGACAGTATCGCCGCGACCGCGCGCACCTCGTCCAAGGGCATGCACTTCGTCAATGCCGACGGCCAGACGCTGCTGATCCGGCGCGGCATCGACGGTCCTGGACCGCACGGCTGGGCCGGCAATTGGTATTTCCACCAGCCCGACCTCGAGAAGATCCTGCGAGACGGCGTCGCTCGGTTTGCCAATGTCGATGTTCAGCTTGGCCGGGAAATCGAATCGGTCGACCAGCTCGATGCGCGCTTCGTCGTGGGCTGCGACGGCGCGCGCTCGCTGGTGCGCCAGGCCATCGGCAGCACCCGCCTCGATCTCGGCCTTCACCAGCCCTGGCTGGTGGTCGATCTGCTATGCGACCCTGTCAGTCCCCGCGTGCAGGCGCTGCCCGAATACACGGTCCAGCTCTGCGATCCCGCCCGGCCGATGACAGTGGTCAATGTCAGTGGCCGGCGCCGGCGCTGGGAGATCATGCTGATGCCGGGCGACGATCCCGCGCGGCTCACCGATCCAGAAATCTTCTGGCCGATGCTGGCGCGCTGGGTCGGTCCGGACGATGCCGTGCTCGAGCGCTCGGCTCTCTATACGTTTCATTCGGTCGTCCAGCAGGGCTGGCGCAAGGGGCGGCTGCTGCTGGCCGGCGATTCCTGCCATCAGACGCCACCCTTCCTGGGCCAGGGAATGTGCGCGGGCATGCGCGACGCCAGCAATCTCGCCTGGAAGCTCGACGAGGTGCTGCGCGGGAGAGCTGACGATTCCCTGCTCGACTCCTATGAGCGCGAGCGGCGGCCGCATGCCCAGGCCTTCATCGAGCTCGCGGTGAAGCTTGGCGGCATCCTGCAGGAGACCGATCCGGCGAGGGCCTCGGCCCGCGACCGCCGTTTTGCGGCCGGTGCCGAGATGTTCGACTTCCCGCAGCCGCATCTCGGCGGCACGGTGCCGCCGGTCGGCACGATCTTCCCGCAACCACGCCTGGCCGACGGGCGCCTGATGGACGAGGCGATCGGTCAGCGCTTCGCCATCGTCGGTGATACGTCGCTGTTCGCCTCACAAAGACCGGACGCCGTTCGCCTCGACGGGATCGGCGCGACATGGCTCGCCGAACGCGGCCTTCGGGCCGCGATCCTGCGGCCCGACCGCTACATCCACGCTGTCGTTTAGGCCGGCGTGAACATCGGCAGCGGTGGGCCGCCGTCCGTCGGCTTGAAAACCACTCTCACCGCCTGCTCGCACTTCAGTTTGTCGAAGTCGCAGTCGACGATGTTGGTCACCATGCGCGGCCCCTCGGCCAGCGTGACGTAGGCCATGGCATACGGCACTGGCGCACGGCGCATCACGCTGTAGGAATAGATCGTTCCCTTGCCCGAGGCCTCGATCCATTCGGTCTTGTCGCTGAAGCAGAACGGACAGAGCGTGCGCGGATAATGGTGTGCCTGGCCGCAGGCCGTGCACTTCTTCACCAGCAGCTTGCCCTTCGCGGCGGCATCCCAGTAGGCCTGGGTCTCCTGGGAGACGGCCGGGGCCGGCAGTTTGCGTTCCTTCGCATCAGCCATCGGACTACTCCCTCTCCAGAATGACGGTAGCACTGCCGTGACGCAGGCCGAGCGAACCGCCCGTGCCGTGCGCGATGGCGAGATCGCAATTCTTCACCTGCACTTTGGGGTGCGCCTCGCCGCGCAGCTGGCGCACGGCCTCGAGCACCTTGGTG
>CAYZQZ010000547.1:0-2825 GCA_964480235.1 uncultured Reyranella sp.
CGGGCGCGAAGAAGCGCAGGCCGTCCTGCAGGCGCTCGAGCCGCTGGCCGTCGCGTGCCACGTGCAGGATGTCCTGCCCGCCGGTCGTGCGCGCGAGTTCGGCCAGCACCCAGGCGTCGGCGCCCTCGGGCAGGCCCGCCACCGTCCAGCGGCCGGCCTTGCGATGCAGGGCGGCAAGACGCTCGCCGAGGGAGGTCCCCTGCGACGTCACTAGAACCTCACACGGAAGGACATGAGCTTGCGCAGGACCGGCGAGTCGGACTCGGCCGGCACGTCGGCCTTGCCCGCCACCCAGTCGTAGATGTCGTTGTCAGGCGCCGACAGCAGTCGCTCGTACTGGGCGAGTTCCTCGGCGCTGAAGCCTGCAATATGGGCGCGCGCGAACTGGCCAAGGAGAATGTCGTTCTCCTTGTTGCCGCGATAGATGCTGCGATACAACAGCCGCTTGCGTCGTGTCTCCAGCTCGGAATCGTCGCTCAAACTTTTCCCCAACCGGGCTCGAAAAGGGGCGTAGCATATAGGCGGCGACGGGTGCGAAGTCACGTCCTGCAAGCCATGCGACCGCAGAGCCTGACACCCCTTTTCGCCCAAGTGACATCGCTGCCCGGCATCGGGCCGCGGTTGGGCAAACTCGTCGAAAAACTGGCCGGTCCGCTGGTCGTCGATCTGCTGTGGCACCTGCCTTTCGCGGTGATCGACCGCCGCAACGCCCCGACCGTAGCGGCCGCCAAGGGCGGCGAGATCGCGACCCTCACCGTCACGGTCGACGAGCACCTGGTCCCCAGAAATCCCCGCCAGCCTTACCGGGTCTGGTGCAGCGACGAGTCCGGCCGGCTCTGCCTCACCTACTTCAACGGCCGGGAGGATTATCTGAAGAAGCTGCTGCCGCCCGGCGAGCAGCGCGTGGTGAGCGGCAAGGTCGAACTCTACCAGGGCGAGGTGCAGATGACGCACCCCGATCACGTGGTCCCGCTCAGCGAGCGGGAATCGATCCTGAGAGTCGAGCCGGTCTACGGCCTGACCGCCGGCCTCACCCAGCGGCCGGTGCAGAAAGCGATCGCCGCCGCGGTCGAACGCGCGCCGTCGCTCGCCGAGTGGCAGGACGCGGCCTACCTCAAGCAACAGAAGTGGAGCGACTGGAAGAGTTCGCTGGCCCACGCACATGCGCCGAACGCACCAGACGAACTGTCGCCGAACCATCCCGCGCGCGCCCGGCTCGCCTTCGACGAACTTCTGGCGAGCCAGCTCGCCATTGCCATGGTCCGCCATCACAACCGCGCCCTGGCCGGCCGCGCGACCAAGGGCGACGGGCAATTGCAGAAGCGGGTGCTCGCCGCCCTGCCCTTCCAGCTGACGCCGAGCCAGACCTTCGCGATCGCCGAGATCGCGGCAGACATGGCCAAGCCAGAGCGCATGGTCCGCCTGCTGCAGGGCGACGTCGGCAGCGGCAAGACGCTGGTCGCCTTCCTTGCCATGCTCACGGCCGTCGAGTCCGGCGCGCAGGCGGCCCTGATGGCGCCGACCGAACTTCTGGCGCGCCAGCATTACGCCACCATCGCGCCGCTCGCAGAGGCCGCCGGCGTGACCGTGGCCCTGCTGACCGGCCGCGACGGCCAAAGGCAGAAGAAGGAAACGCTGGCCGGCCTGGCCGACGGTTCGATCAAGCTGGTGGTCGGCACGCACGCTCTGGTGCAGGACGACGTCGAGTTCGACGATCTCGCGCTGGCCGTGGTCGACGAACAGCATCGCTTTGGCGTGACACAGCGGATGGCGCTCTCTTCCAAGAGCCATGCCGTCGATCTGCTGGCCATGACGGCCACGCCCATCCCGCGCACGCTGATGCTGGCGGCTTACGGCGACCTCGACGTCTCCAAGCTCACCGAGAAGCCGGCCGGACGCCAGCCGATCGACACAAGAACGATCCCGCTGGAGCGCATCGCCGAGGTGGCCGATGCCGTGGGCCGCATGACAAAGACCGGCGCGCGCGTCTATTGGGTCTGTCCGCTGATCGAGGAATCGGAGGATGTCGATCTCGCCAATGCCGAGGAGCGCTTCCGGCTGCTGAGCGCGCGCTTTCCCGGCAAGGTCGGGCTGATCCACGGCCGCGTGAAAAGCGCCGAACGCGAGGCGACCATGGCCGCCTTCGCCGAAGGCAAGCTCGCCATCCTGGTGGCGACCACCGTGATCGAAGTCGGCGTCGACGTGCCCGCCGCCACGGTCATGATCATCGAGCATGCCGAACGCTTCGGCCTCGCCCAGCTCCACCAGCTGCGCGGAAGGGTCGGCCGCGGCACGGCCAAGTCGACCTGTCTGCTGCTCTATGCGACGCCGCTCGGCGAGACCGCCAAGGCGCGGCTGGCGATCATGCGCGAGACCGAGGACGGCTTCCGCATCGCGGAGGAGGATCTGAAGCTGCGCGGTGCCGGCGAACTGCTGGGCACGCGGCAGAGCGGCCTGCCCGACATGCGGCTGGCCGATCTCGCGGCCCACGGCGAACTTCTGCAGGCCGCGCGCGACGATGCCCGGCTCGTGGTCGAGCGCGATCCGGAGTTGAAATCAGAACGGGGCGCTGCCTTGCGGGCCCTGCTGTATCTGTTCCGTCGCGACGACGCTGTCAGGACCCTTCGAGCGGGATGATTCCCGTCCGATTCCCGCCGGATTCCCCCTCCGGCGGGAACGATTTGAGCTTGTTCCGTAAGGCTTCCATCGACTTTTTCCCCTCCGGGCGGGACTCTCCCTAGCCCAGCGACGACACGAAGCTGCGCAGCGCAGCCCGCGCCGCGTCGACTGCCTTCTCGGCCTCGATCCTGCGGGCGGCAATGGCT
>CAYZQZ010000548.1:0-2825 GCA_964480235.1 uncultured Reyranella sp.
CGCCGGGCAGCCAAGATGGTGGTGGTCGATGTCGATCACCCCGACATCGAAGAGTTTGTCTCCTGGAAGATGCTCGAGGAGCAGAAGGTTGCAGCCCTCGTCGCGGGTTCGCGACTGGCCAACCGGCATCTCAACGCCATCATGCGCGCCTGCACGGAATCGGGCGACGACGACGCGGCCTTCGATCCCAAGCGGAATCCGAGGTTGCGGCGGGAGATCGTGGCGGCGCGCGAGGCGCAGTTGCCTGAGAACTACATCCAGCGCGTCATTCAGTTTGCACGCCAAGGCTACCGGCACATCGAATTTCCGACCTTCGACACGGATTGGGAATCGGAGGCTTACGCCTCGGTAGCGGGCCAAAACGCCAACAACTCAGTGCGCGTGACCGACGCCTTCCTGCGCGCGGTCGAGGCCGATCGTGAGTGGGCGCTCACCGAACGCGTGAGCGGAGCGGTCTCCAAGACGGTGAGTGCACTCAATATCTGGGAACGCATCGCCGAGGCGGCTTGGCATTCGGCGGACCCTGGCGTGCAGTTCGATACGACCATCAACGACTGGCACACCTGCCCCGAGTCCGGACGCATCAATGCCTCCAACCCGTGCTCGGAGTACATGTTCCTCGACGACACGGCGTGCAATCTTGCCTCGCTGAACCTGATGCGGTTCCGCCAGGACGACGGCGCCCTCGACGTCGCCGCCTTGGAGCACGCGACCCGGCTGTGGACCGTCGTCCTCGAAGTGTCGGTGATGATGGCACAGTACCCGTCGCGCCGTATTGCCGAGCTCAGCTACCGTTACCGTACCTTGGGCCTGGGCTATGCCAATCTCGGCGCCCTGCTGATGGCGTCGGGACTGGGTTATGACTCCGCCGAAGGCCGGGCGATCGCCGCCGCCGTAGCGGCGATCATGACTGGCACCGCCTATGCGACGTCGGCCGAAATGGCCAAGCTGATGGGCGCCTTCCCCGGTTATGCCAAGAATCGCGACGCCATGTTGCGTGTGATGCGCAATCACCGCCGCGCCGCGCAGGGAGCCGGCGCGGACTATGAAAAGCTGGCGATCCACCCGGTCGCCCTCGACGCTGCGAACTGCCCGGACGCCAGACTGGTCGACGGCGCCCGGCGCGTCTGGGACCGCGCCATCGAACTCGGCGAGAAGTACGGCTACCGCAACGCTCAAGTGTCGGTCATCGCCCCCACCGGAACCATCGGACTGGTGATGGATTGCGACACAACCGGCATCGAGCCCGACTTCGCCCTGGTGAAGTTCAAGAAGCTGGCCGGCGGCGGCTACTTCAAGATCATCAACCAGACCGTCCCGTTGGCCCTCAAGACCTTGGGATACAACGACGAATCGGCTCAACGCATCGTCGCCCACGCGGTGGGACACGCGACTCTGAAGGGTGCGCCAGCAATCGATCACGAAGGCCTTGCAGCACGCGGGTTCGATGCTGCGGCGATCGAGCGAGTCGAACGGGCATTGCCGACCGCGTTCGATATCCGCTTCGCGTTCTCGCCCTACACATTGGGTGAAGAGTTTTGCCGCAAGGTGCTCGCGCTCGACGACGCCGCCCTCGCCGACCCCCATCTCGACATCCTCGCGCGCATCGGTTTTTCCAAGACCGACATCGCGGCGGCGAACGTCTACGCCTGCGGAACACTCTCGGTGGAGGGCGCCCCAGGTCTCAAGCGAGAACATCTCGCGGTGTTCGATTGTGCAAATCCCTGTGGACGAGAGGGCACGCGCTGCTTGTCTGCGGAGAGTCATATACGCATGATGGCTGCAGCTCAGCCGTTCATTTCGGGCGCGATTTCGAAAACGATAAATATGCCCAACACCGCCACGGTCGAGGATTGCCGCAAGGCCTACGAGATGTCGTGGAGACTTGGCTTGAAGGCCAATGCGCTCTATCGCGACGGCTCGAAGCTTTCCCAGCCGCTCTCGGCCATCTCAATTGGCGACGAGAAAGCTGCCAATGACGATCTCATGGATCTGCCACCGATGGCGCGTGCACCAATCATCGCCGAGCGGATCGTGGAGCGGATTGTCGAGCGCGAAGTACGCCAGGGCCGCGAGTTCCTGCCGCAGCGGCGCAAAGGCTACACGCAGAAGGCCATCGTCGGCGGACATAAAGTCTATCTGCGCACCGGCGAATACGAAGACGGCCGCGTCGGCGAGATTTTCGTCGACATGCACAAGGAAGGCGCCGCCTTCCGCAGCCTCATGAACAATTTCGCGATCGCGATTTCGATCGGCCTGCAGTACGGCGTGCCGCTCGAGGAATTCGTCGACGCCTATACCTTCACGCGCTTCGAGCCGTCCGGAATGGTCGAAGGCAACGACGCGATAAAGATGTCGACCTCGGTGCTCGACTACATCTTCCGCGAGCTCGCCATCTCCTATCTTGGCCGCAACGATCTGGCTCACGTCGAGCCGGGCGACCTCAGGCCCGACAGTGTGGGGCGCGGTCGCGTGCAGGATGGCCTGCCTGCCCAGGGCTCCGATGCCGCTCAGCAGGCGGCCGATGCGGTGAGCCGCATAGCCAGTGTCGGATACATGCGCAGCAACCTTTACGTCTTGAACGGCCGGACGGCCGGCAATGTCGCGATCGCCGAAGAGGCGAGCGCCGCCGGTCCCGTGCCCCACGAACTGACGGACGGCCCAGCCGTCGCTTTGGCGCACAACGCCCAGGCGGCCGTCGTCGGCGTCGCAAGCGGAGCGGCATTCACGGCGAAGCTGAAAGGCTTCGAAGGGGATGCCTGTCCGGAGTGCGGCAACTGCACCATGGTCCGCAACGGGACGTGCCTCAAATGCACGACCTGCGG
>CAYZQZ010000549.1:0-2817 GCA_964480235.1 uncultured Reyranella sp.
CGAAAGGATCGCGCGCGAAGTCGCGGCGGCCTGCAACGACGCGACGGAACGGCTGGTCGCCCATGCGATCGCCAGGCCGAACCAGCAGGAGCGCCGCGCGTTCGAGGAAGATGCCGCGCTGCGGGCCGCCGGCTACGTCAAGGCGGCGCGCGGTGGGGCGTTGTAGAGGCTGCGTGACCCGCGGCGCGGCACGACATCTCCGCCACGGGCGACACAAAGGCGAAGCCGTCAGTCCAGCCGCGTGAACTTCGCCGAGTGGGGACGGGCTTGTGCGTCGTTCTGCCAGATCTGGCCCATCGAGCCCGAGTTGGCGTCACGCCATTCGAAGGTGTAATGCGCCGAACGCGACGACTGCCGAAAGTCGATCTTGTCGCCCGCCACATTGACCTTGATGAAGCGCCAGTAAGGCAGCACGGGATTGTTGGACGACATCACGGCATAGCCCTGATTGCCGTCGATCGACAGCACCACGAGAATCTCGGGAAAGCGGTTGCCGTCGGCACGTCCCTCGAACTTGAAGGCGCCGACCTTGGCGGCGTGCTGCGGATTGGCTGAGGATACCGCGACCAGGCCCGGCAACAACGGAATGCCGTTGTCGCGCGCAAAGGCATAGGTGTTGGGCAGATCGCGCACGCCCGCGGGCAATGCGATGTTGGCGGCGGCACCCGAGCCCAGAACGAACGGCTGGCGGTAGCCGTTGAGGTCGAACAGGAGCTGCCGCCCCTGGGTGTCGGCGATCAACGCCCGCCGCAGATTCACCGGCAGGGTCGAGAGATCGACAGAACCGCCGAGCTGGCGCAGAAGGGCCGCGGCGAACGGGCTGTTCTGCCCGGCCGGTCCATCGAGCGCCGCATGGCCCGGCGCAGTCGAGAACATCATGAGCGAATTGGGGGGAGTCGCGGCTGCGGCCTTCAGCGGATTGCGCTGGACGGCGGTACGCGTTGCTTCGACCTGCCGCCAGCCATCGGCCGGATTGTTGCGGCAGCTGTCGAACACCAGGAGGCTGTGCTGCGCCGCCTTGAGCCGCTCGCGCACCGTTCTGGTATTGAGCAGCCGCGGCACGATACGCGGGTCGCTGAGGTCGGAATCCGCCGGCACGAGATAGGAGTCGTAGTCCCACGACACGCCGTGACCGGCGAAGTAGAACGCCGCGAGCGGCGCATTGCGCGCGGACACCTCGAACTTGTCGACCGCGGCGACCATGGCATCGCGCCCAACGTCCATGACGATTTCGGTCTTGAGTCCGAGCGCCTGCAGGCGCTTGGCGATGTCGGGCGCGTCGCGTTTGACGTTCGGCAGGCCCGCTTCCCATTGATACTTGGAGTTGCCGATGACGAGGGCGACGCCGCCCGCCGCCTGGGCGCGCACGATCGCCGGACTCGCGAACGCAAGGCCAGCCCCGGCGAGCAGAGCACGCCGGGCGATGTGAGCAACCATGGGAACGCTCCCGCTAGAGCTTTTCCGGATTGCCGGCGACCAATTTGTAGCTCGGCTGCCACTTAAAGTCGGTCGACTGCAACTCGACGGTATCCGGCGATTTGCGGATCACCGTGTAGCATTTCCGCTCGCTCGAGAGATTGTGGCAGATCGTGTTCTTCTCGACCGTCCAGGTACCGGCGCGCGTGCCCTTCGATTCGGTGACCTTGGCGCTGCCATCGGCCGCGAAATAGGCCTTCTGCGTGCTGCCGTTGCGATGCGTGATGTAGGCGGTCTTGTCAGCGAAGGTAACCTTCACCTCGTCACCAGAAGCGATCGTCTGGGCAACCGCGCCCGACAGGGGCGCCATGCCAAGAGTTGCAACGATAATAGCCACACCCAGTCTGACCACGTTGAGCCTCCCCCCGTTTTCGTTATTGAAGAGTAGCTTTCGAGGCCGGCGGATCAAGCTTTTCTGCTGGGCACGGCGTGAGGAACAGCATCGACACGAACACGTTCACGCGATGCACCTGGCCCAATAATTTGCACCACCAGCAGGACCATCGTCGGCTTGGGGGCCTAGCCGATCACCTTCTTGTCGCGCAGCGCCTTGAGCTCGGCGTCGCCAAGGCCGGCGAGGTCGTGCAGCACCTTGTCGGTATGCTCGCCGAGCGACGGCGGCGGACGGGTGTCGTCGACCGGCGTGTCGGAGAAGCGGTAGTTCGAGCCGATGATGGGCACGTCGCCGACGCGCGTGTGCTTGTAGGTCTTGAGCATGCCGCGGCGCTTCACCTCGGGCTCGTCGAGCGCTTCCTTCATGGTGCGGATCGGCCCGGCCGGCAGGTGACGCAACTTCCGCGTCCAGTTCTCCTTGGTGTCCGTCCTGAGCACGTCCTCCATCAGCTTCGTGAGCGCCGGCTTGTTGGCGACGCGATCGGCGACCGTGGCGAAGCGCGGATCGGTCGCCCATTCGGGATGACCGAGCGCCTTGCAGGTGTCGACGAACAGCTTCTGGTTGGCGACCGCCATGTAGATCTTGCCGTTCTTCGTGTCGAACGAACCGTTCGGCGAGGACGCGAAGTGGCCGTTGCCGGCGCGCTTCGGCTCCTCGCCGCCGATCAGGTAATAGCTGCCCATGTTGCCGAGACAGGCCAGCGCGGTGTCATAGAGCGCGAGGTCGATGTGCTGACCCTTGCCGGTACTCGTCCGGGCGTACAACGCGGCGTTGATCGCAGCCACGGAATGGATGCCGGTCATGGTATCGACGACGGCGATGGCATGACGCAGGCCCTCGCCGTTGGCCTCGCCGTTGACGCTCATCATGCCCGACTCGCCCTGCAGCACCGGATCGTAGCCCGGCCGGTCGCTGAGCGGTCCGGTCTGGCCGTAGGCGCTGATCGA
>CAYZQZ010000550.1:0-2813 GCA_964480235.1 uncultured Reyranella sp.
AGCGTCTCGCCGGCTGCGACGGTGAAGTCGACGCCGTCGACCGCCTTGACGATGCCCTGGCGGGTATAGAACCAGGTGCCGAGATCGGAGACTTCGAGAAGTTCGGACAAGGGGTCAGGTCCGTTGACGAGGATCGAGGATGTCGCGCAGCGCGTCGCCCAGCAGGTTGGTGCCGAACACGGTGAGGCTGATCGCGACGCCGGGGAAGATCACCAGCCACGGCGCGGTGCGCACGTACTCGGCGGCGGATTCCGACAGCATGCGGCCCCACGAAGGGTAGGGCTCGGGAACGCCGAGGCCGAGGAACGACAGCGATGCTTCGACCAGTATCGCCGAGCCGAGCTGCGCCGTGGCCAGCACGATCAGCGGCGCCAGCGTGTTGGGCAGCACGTGCCGGACGGCGATGCGCAACTCGCCCATGCCTACGGCGCGTGCGGCCTCGACGAAGGGTTGCTCGCGCAAGCTGAGGGTCGAGGAACGCACCACCCGGGCCACGGTCGGGACCAGCGGGATGGCGATGGCGATGATGGTGTTGCGGATCGAGGGCCCGAGCGAGGCCGCCATCACGATCGCCATGACCAGCAACGGCAGCGCCTGCATGATGTCGAGCAGGCGCTGGACCACGAGATCGAACCAGCCGCCGAGATAGCCGCTCGCCAGGCCGATCGAGATGCCGATCACCGCGCCCAGCCCCATGGCGCCGGCACCGACGGCGAGCGAGATGCGCGCGCCGTGGACGATGCGGCTGTACATGTCGCGGCCCATGAAGTCGGCACCCAGCCAGAACAGGGAACTCGGCCGGGCCAGCGAAAACTTGGCATTGGTCGTGGTCGGGTCGACCGGCGCCAGGAAATTGGCGAAGGCGGCGGTGAAGATGAACAGCAGGACGATGACGAAGCCTACGGCGCCCAGCGGGTAGCGCCGCGCCATGAACATCGCCTGGCTCCAATGTCCGCTGACATTGGCGCCGGCGCGGGCCAGTTCGGCTTCATGATTGATGACGGCCATCGGCGCCTCCGCTCAGTCGGCGTACTTGATGCGGGGATCGAGGACCATGTAGGCCATGTCGACCAGGAAGTTTACCATGACCACCACGAAGGCGATCAGCATCACCAGGTTCTGCACGATCGGATAGTCGCGCCACAGGATGGCCTCGATCAGGAACCGCGCCACGCCCGGGATGTTGAACACGGTCTCTGTGACGATCAGGCCGCCGACCAGGAAGGCCGCCTCGATGCCGATCACGGTGACGACCGGCAGGAGTGCATTGCGCAGCGCGTGATCGTAGTTGACCGACATGTTGGACGCGCCCTTGGAGCGCGCGGTGCGGATGTAGTCCTGGCGCAGCACCTCGAGCATCGAGGAACGTGTGAGCCGCATGACCAGTGCGGAACTCCGGAAGCCGACCACGAGGGCAGGCAGGCCGAGCATGGCGAGGTCGTTCCAGAAGCCGGTCTTGCTGCCGTCGTAGATCGGGATCGTGCCGAACCACTGTACGCCCGCCATCAGGACCAGCAGGCCGAGCCAGAAGGAGGGCAGCGACAGTCCGCTGAGACTGAGTACCCGTAGAGCATAGTCGAACAGCGTGTTCTGCCGCACCGCGCTGATCACGCCGAACGGCACCCCGATCAGCACGGCGAAGAACAGCGCCATGCCGGCAAGCTTGGCGCTGATCGGGATGCGCGGGCCGATCTCCTCGATGGTCGGCCGCTCCGAGACATAGGCATAGCCCAGGTCTCCGCGCATCATGCCGCCGATCCACTGGCCGTACTGTTCGATGATCGGCCGGTCGAGGCCGAGCTCATGGGCGATCTTGGCCTTTTCCTTGGGGTCGGCGATGCCCGCGGCGTCGACCAGGATGTCGGCGATGTTGCCTGGCACCAGGCGCAGCATGACGAAGATCAATATCGACATGCCGACCAGGGTGAGCGCCATCAGCAGGAAGCGGCGGACGAGGTAGGAGCCCATGTCCTATGCCCCCTTTTCCGGAACGGTGGCCGCCCCCTGCCTTTCCGCCATCGCGAGATGGCGGAAAGAACAAGAGAGGAAGGAGCGGGCCTGCGTCACTTGTCCAGCCAGACGTCTTCGAAACGCCAGCCATTGTAGATGCTGTTCATTTGCAGCACGACGCCCTTCACCTTGGGGTCCCAGCAGGTGTTGGCGACGTTGTAGTCCGTGATCGGCCGCGCGACGTCGTCGGCAAGGGCCTTTTCAATCTGCCAGACCAGCTTCTTGCGCTTCTCGCGGTCCACTTCGGCCGACTGCTGGTCGATCAGCTTGTCGACCTCCGGGTTCTTGTAGCGACTGTAGTTGCGATCCGACGTCGAGTAGTAGTTTTCGTAGAAATTCACGTCGGGATCGTCGATGCCGACGCCAGTCAGGTTCATGCCGACCTGGTAGTCGCCGCGCGCCAGCTTGGTGTACCAGACCGTCGTGTCGATCGGCTCGAGCTCGCCTTCGATGTAGATCTGCTTGAGCTGGTCGATGAGGATGACCGCCGGGTCACGGTAGATCGCGATGTTGCGGGTCGAGACCTTGATCTTGAGCATCTTGTCGGGACCGTAGCCCGCCTTCTTCATCAGCTCCTGCGCCTCGGCCAGGTTCTTCGCGCGGTCGGGCGAATGGCCGAGCAGGGTCGGCAGCATCTCCTTCGGCATACCCCAGTAACCGGCCGGCGGCGGCAGCATGGCGGCGCCGTCGAGGGCATTGCCCTGGAACAGGATGTCGTTGAAGGCCTTGAGGTCGAGCGACAGCACCATGGCCTTGCGGATGTCGGGATTGTTGAACGGCTCCTTGTCGCGGTTGACCAGGAG
>CAYZQZ010000551.1:0-2805 GCA_964480235.1 uncultured Reyranella sp.
CGCTCGAGGACCTGTCGGCGAAGTACGGCATCAGCCGCGAGCGCGTGCGCCAGATCGAGGTCCGCGCCTTCGACAAGCTGCAGAAGGCGATGAAGAACATGGTGGTCGACGCCGCCAACGAATCCTCGCGCAAGGTTGAGGAGCACGCCGCGGCACGCTAGCGACCGGAGTCTCCGGTCCGTCGAGTACCAGGCGGCGGGAGGTCGTGCTCCCGCCGGCCAGTGAGCTATTCTCCCATGCGACTGCCGGGAGGGCTCCATGTCGACCGATCAAATTCTCTACGAGGCTCAGCCATCGGGCATTGCCCGCATCGTCCTCAATCGCGCTGAAACCCGCAACGCACAGGACACGGCCTTTCTTTATGCGCTGAACGAGGCGTTCGACCGGGCCGCGCACGACGATGCCGTGAAGGTGATCGTGCTTTCCGCCAATGGCCCGCATTTCTCGTCCGGCCACGACCTGCGCGAGGAGAACGGCCATGCCAACATGCGCAAGCACGATACAGTCGGCACCTGGGGAGGGTTCGGCCGGCCGGGAGCCGAAGCCCAGTACGCGCGCGAGCAGGAGATCTATCTCGGCTTCTGCGAACGCTGGCGCAATCTGCCCAAGCCGACGGTGGCTCTCGTCCAGGGCAAGGTGATCGCGGGCGGCCTGATGCTGATCTGGCCGTGCGATCTCATCGTGGCATCCGACGATGCCGCCTTCCTCGATCACACGGTAGCGATGGGCGTCGGCGGCGCCGAATTCTTCGCGCACCCCTGGGAGCTCGGCGTGCGCAAGGCCAAGGAGTTTCTTTTTACGGCCGACTGGCTGTCGGCTACCGAGGCGCACCGGCTGGGCATGGTCAATCATGTGGTGCCGCGGGCCGAACTGGAGTCCTTCGGCCTCGGCCTGGCGGAGAAAATCGCGCAGAAGCCGCTGTTCGCCCTAAAGCTCACGAAGCAGGCGATCAATGCAGCCCAGGACGCACAGGGCCGGGTGAGTGCGATGCAGACGTCGTTCGCCCTTCATCATCTTGCGCACGCCCACAACATGCTGGCGCACGGGCGGCTGGTCGATCCGACGGGCCTGATGCCCGCCATCCGGAAGCACGACGGCGTGAAGGGCTGATGCCGGGCCGACGCATGACATTGCCTGGCGACGAATTCCTCGCCGGTTGAAGCAAAGGCGGGAGGAGACAATGCCCCTTGGCCGTGAGCGCCTTCGAACGCCCAGAGCAGCCGCGATCGCGGGCATCCTGTTCTCTGCCCTGATCATCGCCATCCTGCTGCTGATGCTGTCGTCGGTGCCGAAAGACGCGCTCGAAAAAGGAGAATGGCTCGCGGCGAGTCCGCGCCGGATCATCCTTGCCATCAACCTGATGCCGTTCGCCGGCATCGCCTTCCTGTGGTTCGTGGGCGTGGTGCGGGACCGGCTGGGGGAGTCGGAAGACCGTCTGTTCGCCACCGTCTTCCTGGGCAGCGGGATCCTGTTCCTCGGCATGATGTTCGTTGCTGCGGCCGTGTTCGGCGCGATCGTGATCGTCAACGAAGCGCGGCCCGAGAGCCTGGCCAATTCGACGACCTTCGCGCTCGCGCGCGCCTTCGCCTTCAACATCGTCAACGTCTATGCGATCAAGATGGCAGGCGTGTTCATGGTGGTTACATCGACGCTTGCCTTGCGCACCGGGTTCCTCGCGCGCTGGATTGCCTTCGTCGGGCTCGCGATGGCGCTGGTCCTGCTATTTGCCAGCCAGCTGTTCGATTTCAGCTTCGCGATCTTTCCGGCCTGGACCCTGCTGATCAGCGTCTACATCCTGATCGACAACTTCCAGCTCGTGCCGGCCCTCAGGCGGGAGTGATCTGCGCGCGCCCCCGGCCTGCCGGCCTCGCTCAGTTGGCGGGAACCGTGACGACGGGCGCCGCCGACTTGATGCCCACTTCCGAAATCGAGAACAGCAGCATCACGCTCGAAAAGATGGACTTCGAACGGATGTCGTTGTCGGCGATCCAGAACCAGCGCCCCTTGTATTGAACGGCGGCATAGACGTCCGACGGCGGCGCCGTGCCGCCCTGGATGGTCAGCAGGGGCGGCTGTCCGGCACTCGACGAAGCGTCGGTGTTGCCTCTGGACGCCCTGCCTGAGGCGATATCCGCTTCCGGGACCTGGGCGAGTACGCCCAACTCGACCATGACCTGCAGCATGGATCGCGTGACCATTGCGATTTCATCACCCTTACCGGACCAGCCCCCATACCGGACCTGAACGCTCCGGTGGCGCGCCGTGAGGCGTAGAATGCTTCCGATTTCGGCGATCTTGGCCGCGATCTCCGGTTTCGAGTGGGTGCTGTCGAGCGGCGGAAAGGCGATGATCGAGAGGTCAGAGTTGTCCTTCGAGCGCTCCACGCGGATCTGCAGGGCGTTCGCAATCTGAAGTTCGTAGATCAGCTGGACCAGGCGCGAGAATTGCGGATCGGCCGTCCTCGGCATGTTGCTACGTTTCGATTCATTGGAGATGCCGTTGATCGAATCGACGGCCATCGGCATCACGATCGTGGCCGGATAGCCGGACTGCAGCAGGAACATCACGGCGGCCGGCGGAATCGGCGACATCAGCTTCTTGAGGAAGTCGTTGCCGGTCAACGGGGCATAGATGATGGTCGGCCGGTCGATATACGATGCGCCGATCAGGCCGCTGCCGGCAATCGCCGCGGGGCCACCGACGGCGGACGTGATGTAGTTTTGGGCCGAGAAGCCCGCGCCGGCGCTGGCCTGGAACTGGTAGCCCGCGATCACCTGGGCGATCTCCATGAACACCGGGAAGCCG
>CAYZQZ010000552.1:0-2800 GCA_964480235.1 uncultured Reyranella sp.
GAGGCTCTGGTCACAGACACGCTCGACACCGCACCCTGGCCCGCGACTGAACCGGTGGCGATCCCGGCGAGACGCGGCACGCTCGTGGTGCTGCACGGATTGCTGCCGCACGCCAGCGCTCCCAACCGTTCCGACCGGCCGCGGCACGCCTATGCCTTGCATGTCATCGACGGCCGTGCCCGCTATTCGCCTGACAACTGGCTGCAACGTCCCACTCTGGCACTCCGAGGCTTCGCGTGATCCCCAAGGCTGAACTGCACTGCCATCTCGAGGGCTCCATTCCGCCGGCCTTGGCCCTCGAATTGGCCCGCCGCAACAACGTCGATCTGCCCGACGGCATGTTCGATACCCAGGGGCACTATGTCTGGCGGGACTTCCTGAGCTTCCTCGATGCCTATGACCGTGTCTGCCGCGCCCTCAAGACAGCCCGGGATTTCGGTGACGTCATGTACGCCTACCTGAAGGGCGCGGCTGCCGAGGGCGCCGTCTATGTCGAGATGTTCTGCTCGCCGGAGAGGCCCAAGGCGCTTGGCATCAGCTATGACGCCTGGCTGAGTGCGCTGGAAGACGGGATCGACCGCGCGCGGCGCGATTTCGCCATTGAAGGCCGGATCATCGTCGTCTGCATCCGGCATCTCGGGCCCGAGCGGGCACTCGCGCTGACGCAGGCAATGGTGGCACTGCCTCACCCTTATGTCGTGGGTTTCGGCATGGGAGGCGACGAGGGAAAATTCGCGCCGTTGGATTTCGCCCCGGCCTTTCGGATGGCCCATGAACACGGCTATGGCTGCACCATTCATGCCGGTGAGGTTCGTGGTCCGGAAAGCGTGTGGGCATCGATTCGCGACCTGCCGGTGACGCGGATCGGTCATGGCGTGCGCTCGGCGGAGGATCCCGGGCTCCTGGAGGAGCTAGCGCGCCGCGGCACGGTGCTGGAGGTCTGTCCTGGCAGCAATGTCGCACTTGGACTGTATCGGGGGCGGGACGAGCACCCGCTGCATCGCCTGATCGCGGCCGGCGTCCGCGTAACCCTTGGCTCGGACGATCCGCCCTTCTTCCATACAACCTTGGGCACGGAGTACGATCAGGCGGGATTGGACCCGCAGGCCTTGCGGCGAATCACCCGCACCGCCATCGAGGCGTCCTTCGCCGATGAAGAGACCAAGCAACGTCTGCTGAAGGGAGTATCGGCATGAAGCCAGGAAAAACTCTGCTGCTCGGTGCCGTGATTGCGGCGCTGTCCGCCGGCGCTGCTCGCGCCGACGAGGTGCCTGCTAACGATCTGCTGATCGCCGCGCTGTGGACGCAGCGTTCGGTCGAATTCAAGGGCAACGCGCTGTCGATCTATTCACTGGCAAAAATCCGCCTCGACCAGGCGCTGGCCGACAAGGCCTGGACGGCCGCGCCGGCCGAGCAGAAGGGCGACTTCGCTGCGTTACCGCCGGCGATCATCCTCGATGTCGACGAGACGGTGCTCGACAATTCGCTCTACCAGGTTTGGACGATCAAGGCCGGCAAGAGCTTCAGCACCAAGACCTGGAACGAGTTCTGCGAGGCGCAGGTCTCGCGCGCCATCCCGGGCGCCGTCGAGTTCACGAAGTACGCCGATTCCAAGGGCGTCAAGGTGTTCTACATCACCAACCGCGACGCTGTGACCGAGAAGGCGACCCGCGAGAACATGGAGAAGCTCGGCTTTCCGATGGGCGGCAATGTCGACACCTTTCTGATGCAGAACGAGAAGCCCGACTGGGGCAGCAAGAAGGGCACGCGCCGCACCGTCGTCGCCAAGGACTATCGCGTGCTGCTGAATTTCGGCGACAATTTCGGCGACTTCGACGACCGCTACACGTCGAGCGAGGCCGACAGGCTGAAGTTCTTCGACGACAACAGGGAGCGCTGGGGCCGCGAATGGCTGGTCGTCGCTAACCCGACCTACGGTTCGTTCGATGCCGCGCCGTTCGGCTTCGACTACAAGAGGTCCGACGCCGACAAGCGCAAGGCCAAGTGGGACGCGATCGAAGGCTGGGCCGGGCCCAAACAGTGAGCGCATGAAGGCGCTGTTCGCCGCGACGATCTACTTCGGCACCTTCCTGACGATCGGGTGGCTGGCCAAGGTTGCGCTCGACCGGTGGACGAAGGACCGCGGCATGACGCCATCCGACACCATCCCGCCAGGAGGCGCACACTCGCGCTTCCTGCTCGGCGCCTGGTGGAAGGGAAAATAGGCGGCAGGGGACGTCAGCGGCCAGGAAATTGCTTAAACGGCCACTTCGGTTTCGGCGTCGAACAGGTGGATGCGCGCCGGGTTGAGGGCGAGTTTCAGCTTGTCGTGTACCCGCACCTTGGACGTGGGATCGACCGAGGCAACGATCGCCGCAGTGCCGACCCTCGTGTCGAGCACGATCTCCGAGCCGAGCTGTTCCGTCACCTCGACCTCGGCTTCCATGCAGAGATCGGCCGGATCGCCCGGCCCGGCGATATGGATATCCTCGGGGCGGACGCCGAGCGTCGCCTTGGCATTGTTGCGCCCGTTGGCGCGGCGGGCCAGCGGTTCGGGAATGGCGATGCGCATGCCGGAGGCCTCGGCCCACAGCTTGCCGTCCCGCTCGGCCAAGGTCACGTCGGCGAAGTTCATCGCCGGCGAGCCGATGAAGCCCGCGACGAAGCGGTTAGCCGGGGTGTTGTAGAGCTCGAGCGGCTCGCCGACCTGCTGGACGATGCCGTCCTTCATCACCACTACCCGGTCGCCCAGCGTCATCGCCTCGACCTGGTCGTGGGTGACGTAGATCGCGGTGGTGCC
>CAYZQZ010000553.1:0-2800 GCA_964480235.1 uncultured Reyranella sp.
GCGAGCGCTACGCCATCCCGTTCTTCTGCGACAGCAACATCGACTGGCCGGTCGCGGCCGTACCGACCACCGTCGGGCCGGACAAGCCGCCGAAATATCCGACGACGTACTACACCGACTACATGACCTGGTACCTGAAGCGGAACTACGACGTGCTGAATGCCGACCAGCAGGCGGCCGACTGAACGTCTTGAGCACGCCAGGCGACATTCCGGTCATCGACCTCGCGCCCTATCTCGCGGATCGCGACGGCGCGGCCGATGCGGCCGCGCAGCAGCTCAGGACCGCGCTGACCGAGATCGGCTTCTACTACATCACGGGACACGGCGTGCCGGCCGCGCAGGTGGAGGCCACTTACGAAGCGGCGGCGCGTTTTCACGCCCTGCCGCTCGACGTCAAGATGGCGGTGCGCATCGACCGGCACAATGTCGGATACCTGCCGATGAAGGGCGACACCCTGCGCACCTCGGTCGTGCAGACCGTGACCAAGCCCAATTTCAACGAGGCGTTCTTCGTCGCGCGCGACATGGCGGACGACCATCCCGACGTGATCGCGGACCGGCGCTTTCGCAGCGCCAACCGCTGGCCGGACAGCCTGCCGGGCTTTCGCGAGACGGTGACCGGCTACTGCGACACCATGGAACGCCTGGTCCGGAAGCTGATGCCGCTCTACGCGCGGGCGCTCGGGCTGCCGGCGGCGTTCTTCGACCAGGCGTTCCGCGACTGCCAATACAAGCTGCGCATGACGCACTATCCCAACCAGCCGGCGGCCCTCGACGACGAGTTCGGCATCGCGCCGCACACCGATACGAGCTTCCTCACCCTGCTCGCGCCCAACGCCGTGCCCGGCCTGTCGATCCGCCGCCAGGACGGCAGCTGGCTCGACGCGCCCGCCATCCCCGGTGCCTTCGTGGTCAATGGCGGACAGCTGATGCGGCGCTGGACCAACGACACTTTCCTCGCCACGCCTCACCGCGCGATCAATCGCTCGGGTGGCGAGCGCTACGCACTGGCCTTCTTCTGCGATGCCAATATCGACTGGCCGATCGCCGCCGTGCCGACCACCGTCGGCCCCGACCGACCGCCGAAGTACCCGACGACCTACTACACAGACTACATGATCGAATATCAGAAGCGGACCTACGACCTGCTCGCCGACCAGCAGGCGGCAGAATGATCCCGACCCTCGCGCGCGTCGAAGCGCATGTCTTTCGCGTGCCGATCAAGGAGCCGGTGCGCACCTCGTTCGGCACCATGACCGAGCGCGCGGCGGTGTTCGTGAAGGCCGAGGATTCCGACGGCGCGCGCGGCTGGGGCGAGATCTGGTGCAACTTCCCCAACGCCGCCGCCGAGCATCGCGCGCTGATCTTCGCCGATATCGTGGCGGCACGGGCGCTCGGCAAGCCACTCGACAATCCGGTGGCGCTGTGGGGCGAACTCGAACGGGCGCTGCATGTGCTGCGGGTGCAGAGCGGCGATGCCGGCGCCTTCTCCGCCGCGCTGGCAGGTCTCGACCTCGCGATCCACGACCTGCGCGCCCGCAAGCGCGGGCTGCCGCTGTGGCGGGCGCTTGGCGGCAACGACGACGCGCCGGTGCCGGTCTACGCCTCCGGCCTCAATCCCGGCCGCGCCGCCTACGACACGGTCGGCCGCATGCGCGAGGCGGGCTACCGCGCCTACAAGATAAAGGTGGGCTTCGGGGAAGAGACCGATCTTGGATCGCTACGGCCCGTCGCGAAGGAGCTGAAAGACGGCGAGCGGCTCATGGTCGACGCCAACCAGGCCTGGGACCTCGCCGCCGCCTGCCGAATGGTGCCCAAACTCGCCGAGTTCGGGCTGGGCTGGATCGAGGAACCGCTGATGGCCGACCGGCCCAGGGCGGAATGGACGCAGGTCGCAGCGCCAGCACCCGCCCCGCTCGCAGCCGGCGAGAATATGCGCGGGGCGGGACAGTTCCAGGGCTGGATCGACTCCGGCCTGTTCGGAATTATCCAGCCCGACGCGGCCAAATGGGGCGGCCATTCCGGCTGCCTGCCGGTCGCCCGGGCGGCCCTCGCGGCCGGGCGATCCTTCTGCCCGCACTATCTCGGTGCCGGCATCGGGTTGTTGCACTCGCTGCATCTGCTGGCCGCAGTGCGCGGTCCCGGCATGCTGGAGGTCGATGCCAATCGAAATCCGCTGCGCGAGGACGTCCTGGGCGACGTTTTGGCCGTCATCGACGGCCGCGTCGCGCTTCCCGGCGGACAGGGTCTCGGGCTAGAACCTGATCTGAAGCCGCTCCAAAAACTCAGAAGTCTTCATCTGGAGCGGCGCGCGTAACAGAGGAAACGCCATGCTCGGCCTGATGCAAGACCGCCCGCTGCTGATTTCGTCGATGATCGAGTTCGCGGCGACCTATTATCCCGACGTCGAGATCGTGACCCGCACCGTCGAGGGCCCGATCCACCGTTACGGCTACAAGGACGCGGCCAAGCGCTCCAAGCAGTTGGCCGAGGCATTGCAGGGGCTGGGCATCAAGCTCGGCGACCGCATCGGCACCCTGGCCTGGAACACTTATCGCCACTTCGAGCTCTATTTCGGCATCTCCGGCCTCGGCGCCGTGCTGCACACGATCAACCCGCGGCTCGCACCCGACCACGTGGCCTACATCGCCAATCATGCCGAAGACCAGATCATCTTCGTCGACCTCAACCTGCTGCCGATCGTCGAGGGCGTCTTCCCGCACCTCAAGACCGTGAAGCATGTCGTGGTCATGACCGACCGCGCCCACATGCCGGCCGCGAGCAAGATCCCGAACCTG
>CAYZQZ010000554.1:0-2799 GCA_964480235.1 uncultured Reyranella sp.
GGCGCGACAGAAGGCCCACCGGCTCGGCCATATCGCCGAATGGCGCGCGGTGTGGCGTCTGCGTCTTGCCGGCTATTCCATCCTCGCTCGCCGATTCAAGACCCGCCTCGGCGAGATCGACATCGTCGCGCGTCGCGGCGGCATCCTGGCCTTCGTCGAGGTCAAGGCGCGCGGCGACTTCGAGACCGGCATCTTTGCCTTGCGCGAGGGTCAGTTCGGCCGGGTGTCGCGCGCGGCCAGCCTGTTCATCGCCCATCACCCGCGCTACGCGGTCTTCTCCGTGCGTTTCGATGCCGTCCTTGTCAGCGGCTGGTGGCCGCGGCATCTGCCCGACGTGTGGCGGCCCCCCGAATGAATCGATCGGCATGAGCGAACGCGATCCGCTCGACCGTCTTCGCGACCTCTGCGCCGGCGATGGCGAGCGACTTGATCTGCTCGAGGCGGCGCTGGCGCTGTCGGTGCTGCACGACGCCGCGGCTTCCGCGCCGGAGCGTTCCACCGATCTTGCGGCGTTGCGCCAGCATGTCGGCGCGATGGCGCGGTCCGTAGCCGATCTGGTGCATCGCCGCGGCGCCGCTCCGGAGCGGTTGGCTGACGTGATCGCACGCTCCTACGCCTATCGCGGCGACAACGAGACCTACGACGACCTGCAGAACGCCGACCTCGCGCGCGTGATCGAGCGGCGCAAGGGACTGCCGGTGGCGCTGTCGATTCTCTATTTGCACATTGCGCGCGCCCAGGGCTGGGACGCCGAGGGTCTCGCCTTTCCGGCGCACTTCCTCATTCGGGTCGCGATCGACGGCGCACGGCATGTCGTCGATCCGTTCCATGAGGGCGCCGTCCGGGACGCCGCCGAGCTGCGCGAGCTCCTGCAGAAGGTGCTGGGCGCCGACGCGGAGCTGTCACCCGCACATTTCGATCCGGTGCCCGACCGCGACGTGCTGCTGCGCTTGGAGAACAACGTTCGCCTGCGCCTGGTGCGTAAGGAGGATTGGCCGGCGGCGGCGCGCTCGCTCGAGCGTATGCTGGCGATCGCCCCGGACCGGCCGGAACTGCTGTTCGAGATGGGACAACTGGACGCCCGGCTGGACAAACGCCGGGCCGCCATTACTTCTTTCGAGCGCTTTCTCGCGGTTTCCGACGCCTCCCAACCGGGTCTGCGGGAGAAGGCGCGGGCCCTGTTGCAGGAACTGCGGCGCGGGCTTAACTGAATTCGGGAATTCCTCTCCATTTTGATGGGGAGGGGCGTGTCTGTCGGAGAATCGAATGAAGCTCAAAGTCGCCATCCAGATGGATCACGTCTCGACCATCGACATCGACGGCGATTCCACTTTCGTGCTGGGCCTCGAGGCCGAGCGGCGCGGCTACGATGTCTGGCACTACACGCCCAAGGACCTGGTGTTCCGCGATCGCAAGGTGATCGCGCGCGCCCAGCCGATGAAACTCCGGCGCGAGAAAGGCAATCACTTCACCCTGGGTGCACCCGAGCTGGTCGATCTCTCGGCCCTCGATGTCGTGCTGCTGCGCCAGGACCCGCCGTTCGACATGTCGTACATCACGACAACGCACCTGCTCGAGCACGTCCATCCCAGGACGCTGGTGGTCAACGATCCGGCCTCGGTGCGCAATGCGCCGGAGAAACTGTTCGTGACGCATTTCGAGAACGTCATGCCGCCGACGCTGATCACCGCCGATGGCGCCGCGATCCGCGACTTCTGGAAAGAGCACAAGGACATCATCCTGAAGCCGCTGTTCGGCAATGGCGGCGCCGGCGTGTTCCGGGTGCGGCCTGACGACGAGAATTTCAACTCGCTGCTGGAGATGTTCTCCCAGCGCAGCCGCGAGCCGGTGATCGCCCAGCGCTACCTTCCCGAGGTGCGCCAGGGCGACAAGCGTATCATCCTGGTCGACGGCAAGGCGGCGGGCGTGGTCAACCGCGTGCCGGCCGAGGGCGAGGCGCGCTCCAACATGCATGTTGGCGGCAAGGCAGTGAAGTCCACCCTCACCAAGCGCGACATCGAGATCTGTGAGACGATCGGCCCGGAGCTCGCCAGGCGCGGGCTGATCTTCGTCGGAATAGATGTGATCGGAAGCTACCTCACCGAGATCAACGTCACCTCGCCGACCGGACTGCAGCAGATCGACCGGTTCGACGGGGTCTCGCTGGAAGCGCAGATCTGGGATCGCATCGAGGTCCGCTATCAGGAATCCCGCGGCAATCTCCATGGAGGCAAGGTGTCATGAAGCGACGTATCCTTTTGACCGCCGCGGCGATCCTGACTGCGGGACCCGCCCTTGCGCAGATCGAATCGCTGACCCTCAAGCCGATCGTCAAGGCGGTGCGCGAAGGCGACGAGGAAAAGGTGCGCCAGTTGCTCCTAAAGGGCGATAACCCCAACCAGACCGACACCAGCGGCCAGCCGCTGCTGATGGTGGCGGTGGTTGCCGGTCACGTCGCGGTGGTCGAGGCCCTGCTGAAAGGCGGCTCGGTGGTCGACGCGCCGGACCGCGAGGGCTACACCTCGCTGCTGCGTGCCGCCGAGCGCAGCGACGCCGACATCGTCGAAATGCTGATCAAGCGCCATGCCAAGGTATCGGCACAGAGCCGACAGGGCACGACGGCCCTGATGATCGCCGCGCGGCTCGGCAACGCCGAGATCGTTCGCCTGCTGCTGGCCGCCAAGGCCGACCCCAACCAGCCCGATTTCACCGGCCGCACCGCAGTCGCCTACGCACGCCAGGCCAACCGGGGCTCGATCGAGGCCATGCTGCGCAAGGCCGGCGGCCGCGAGTGAGGAA
>CAYZQZ010000555.1:0-2793 GCA_964480235.1 uncultured Reyranella sp.
CGGCAGGCCGGTCATGTAGGCGAGCCCGCCCATCATCTGCACGACCTCGTCGAGCGCGGGGCGCTTTTCGTAGGGGCCGGGCAGGAAGCCCTTGAGCGCGCAGTAGACGAGGCGCGGATTGATCTTCTCGAGCTGCTCGGGCCCCAGGCCGCGCTTGCTCATCGAGCCCGGCGCGAAGTTCTCGATCATGACGTCGGCCGAGCGCAACAGCTTTTCCAGCACCTGACGGCCCTCGGGGCCGTCGGCGTCGAGGGCGAGACTCTTCTTGTTGCGGTTGAAGTAGCCGAAGAATCCCTGACCGAAGCCCTTCAGCTTGCGCGTGCGGTCGCCGTCGACCGGCTCGACCTTGATCACCTCGGCGCCGAGATCGGCCAGGATCATGCCGCAAGACGGTCCGAGGATGGTGTGGGTGAGCTCGACGACGCGGACGCCCTTCAGCGGCGGTTCCATGGAGGTGTTCATGCCCCTTCCTCTAGTCCTTGCCGGGTTTGGCCGTCCAGCGTGGCGGCAGCAGCTTGGCGTCGAGCACGAAGGGACCTCTGTTGTCGCTCAGCCGAAACGTGCCGAGCCACGGCAGGTTCCCAGGCAGGTCATATTCGCTGCGGAAGTAGAGTTCGGAGCGCAACGCCACCTCGGGATCCGCGGCCCGGAACGGACAGGTAAAGCTCGCTTGTTGGCCGGGTTCGAGCCGGCCGGGAATTCGGGAAATGTCCGCCGCGACCGATGGCATGGCGGGCGCATCGACTCCGGCCAGCACGCAGGTGATTTTGAGACGGCTGAGCGGAAACCATGGGCTCGTGTTCTCGACGTGGAACGTGACGGCGAACGCCGAGCCGAGCGTGACTCGCTCCGACGAATAGGCCGGAACCGGGCGCAGCGACCACAAGCCGAAGCCCGCGACGGCCAGGACCGCGGCAGTCACGATCAGCGTCGCCAGCCACAGCAACGATTGCGCGCCGATGGTCGCCATCTCGAGCAGACCCTGTCGTACCGGCAGTTCGGCGGCGAGCGGCACGGACTTACGCGACCGTGGCACCTTGGCGGCCGGAGCCCTCTTCTTGTTGCCGCGTCGTGCCGGCTTGCGTCTGGTCGACCCCATCGGCGCGCAAGATAGCGCAAAGACCCAGGGCGGCGGAGATTTCAAGGTAGCATCTCGGCCGGGCCACGGCCGAGGCGTTCAGGTCTTGCCGGATCTTGCGAACAGCAGGAGCGCCAGGCTGGCGAGGCCGGCCACGATGGCCGGCACCATCAGCCCGACAAGCGGTGCCTGGAAGGGATCCGCGATCGACAGCTTCTTGATGGTCGAGCCGGCGGCCAACGAGAATCCGAGCAGCAGCGAATAGAAAGACACGGCGCTGACCATGATCCCGCAGCACAGGCCGACCGGCCAGGAGACGGGACGCCAGCGCTGGAGCAGAAACCCGGCCGGAACGGCGAGGCACATTGCCCATATGAAGGAGATGAAGGTCACGATGTCGGTGGCGAGCGCTACCGGGAGCTGATGGCCGCGCTCGGAAAATATGTGCAGCCGTGCGAACAGCGCGGCCACGATCGGCAACCAGGCGGCGGGAAGCATGACGGCCAGGGCTGCGTGAGACACGCCCGGGACGGACACGTCCGACTTGGGGGCATCGCCGTCCGGCAGGCGGGTGTTGGCCGCGCCTAGGCGAACCAACTGTCGATATCCTTTGTGAACGGCAGGCCGGCCCCCTCGCCCAGCACCTGGTGCGCCATGCCGGCGCCGATCAGGAAGGCTTCCTGGTGCGGTACCGCGTTGCCCTTGAGCATCGCGCGGATCGCCTTGCCGTCGTGGCCCCACCCGATCGCCTCGACTTTGCCGTCGAAGGCGCGGTTGACGATGCTCAGGAACTCGGCGCGCTCGGCGGGCGTGAGTCCCGGCACGGCGTCGATATCTCCCAGCAGGAACAGGCGGCCACCGAACTTGGCGACCAGTGCCGCCGTCGAGTTACGGGGCTCGACGACGATTTCGCCTTTCGGACCGCGGCGCACGCGGGCAGCCAGCGACAGCGGCATCACCGCGGCGCCGAGATTGACGCCGGTGTTCATCAGCGCGGCGGTCAATTCCTTATAAGTAAGGCCCAGCCGCTCGGCGCGGCGGATGCGCATTTTCGCGATCTCCGGGCTCGGCGTCTTCCACGCCTTGGACGAGGCGCGGCGCCACACCCAGGCCTCCCAGGACATGTCGAAGGTCGGCCCATTGTTGTGGCCGATGCCTGGCCTGCGCAGCAGGGCCTCGACATTGGGATGGCGGACACTTAGACGGTCGAAACGATCACCCATGGCAGGCTATTGTACTGCAAAGCGTGGGCCGAAATTAAGGGCCCGGAGGAGCCGAAAAAGTGGACGATTTCCAGGTCGACGTACTGGTTGTGGGCGCAGGCAACGCAGCGGCCTGCGCGGCGCTCGCAGCGCGCGAGACCGGCGCCAGTGTGGCGATGCTCGAGGCGGCGCCCGAGGCCGAGCGTGGCGGCAACAGCACCTATACCGCAGGCGCAATGCGTGTGGTGTTCCATGACGTGAACGACCTCGCCCAGCTCTACGACCTGACGGACGACGAAAAGCGCGACGTCGATTTCGGCAAGTACACGGCCGAGGAATATCTCGACGACATGGGCCGGGTGACCAACTACCGCTGCGATCCCGAATTGACCGACATCCTGATCAACCGCAGCTTCGAGACGCTGAAATGGATGCGCAGCAAGGGCGTGCGCTTCCAGCCCTCCTACGGCCGGCAGGCCTTCAAGGTAAACGGCAAGTACAAGTTCTGGGGCG
>CAYZQZ010000556.1:0-2790 GCA_964480235.1 uncultured Reyranella sp.
GCAGCAGCTTTAGCTCTAGCGTAGCTAGAGCTGGCAGGCGGCAGCGCCTGCAGGAGCGTAGCGACGAAGGCGCGAGAGCCTGCATGGTGCAGAAAGAACAAAGGCGCCCGAACCAGGCGCCTTTATTCTTGTCTTTTCTGCACGGTGCGGGCTCCCGGCGCTGATTACAGCGCCTGCCGCCCGCCCGTCTGAACGCTACGCGTTCAGACGTACGTAACACTCACCGTCCCGCACTTGTCGACGAAGCCCTGCAGCGTGTCGCCCTTGCCGACGGCAGCGACGCCCTCAGGCGTGCCGCTGTAGATCAGATCGCCGGCGGCGAGCGAGACCAGGCCCGACAGGTAGGAGATCGTCTCGGGCACACTCCAGATCAGCGCGTTGAGATCGGACTTCTGGCGGGTCTTGCCATTCACATCGAGCTGGATGGTGCCCTTTGCCGGATGACCGACCTCGCTCGCCGGGTAAATCGTGCCGATCGGCGCGGAGTTGTCGAAGCCCTTGCCCATGTCCCACGGCCGCCCCATGTCCTTGGCTTGGTTCTGCAGGTCGCGCCGGGTCATGTCGAGGCCGACGCCGTAGCCGAAGACGTGATCGAGTGCCTTTTCGACGGGGATATCGGCGCCCCCCGACTTCATGGCAACCACGAGCTCCATCTCGTGGTGTAGGTTCTTGGTTGCCGGCGGATAGGGGATCTTGGTCGGATTCTTCGGATCGTTGCAGATTACAATCGCGTCGGCCGGCTTGGTGAAGAAGAACGGCGGCTCGCGGTCCGGATCGTGGCCCATTTCGCGGGCATGGGCGGCGTAGTTGCGCCCGACGCAGAAGATTCGGCGCACCGGAAACAGGTCAGAGCTGCCATGGACCGGAACACCGACGATCGCCGGCGCTTTGACGACGTAACCCATGTCCTTACATCTCCCTCGAAAGCGTGCCTTTATGGAGCGCAGTGGAGCCCGATTCAATGTCAGATGGCGAGCTTTCGACAGATGTCCTGACGGTGCAGGCCGACAGCGGCGATTCGGCCCTCGGTTGGGCCGTGCTCAGGACTCCGGCCGGCGAAAAACGCTGGCGCTGCGTGCTGGGCGCAGGCGGTGTGCGCGAAGACAAGGTCGAGGGCGATGCCGCAACTCCGGCCGGGGAATTCCCGCTACGCAGGATTTATTTTCGCAACGACCGGCTGATACTTCCCAAGGTCCGCCTGCCGGCCCGGCCGATCGCCGAACATGACGGCTGGTGCGACGATCCCCGGTCGCCCTCCTACAACCGGCTGGTTCGCGTGCCGAACGACTGGAGCCACGAAAAGATGTGGCGCGAGGACGGGCTGTACGACCTCGTCGTCGTGGTCGGCTATAACGACGACCCGCCCGAGGGCGAATGGGGCAGTGCGATCTTCCTGCACATTGCGCGGGAGGATTTCAGCCCGACGCACGGCTGCGTTGCATTCGCCCGCGAGGACCTCATGGAACTGCTGCCGCTGTTGTCGCCCACGACACGCCTGCGCGTGATGTCCATGCCGTCGAACGACAGCAGGCCAAGAGCGGCAAACGACGACGAAGTCGAAGATTTCGACGAGAAGGATTGGTAGGGGCGGGGAAAATCCTTCTGCGCCGCCAATCGCTTCGCGCAGCGAAGCGATTTAGCCCACCATCCTGCCGATCGTGCGTGCGGTGTAGTCGACCAGCGGGATGATGCGCGCGTAATTCAATCGCGTCGGACCGATCACGCCGATTGCGCCAAGCACACGCTCCTGCGAATCGCGGAACGGCGCCACCACCATCGAGCAGCCAGTGTTGGCGAACAACGGGTTATCGGCGCCGATGAAGATCTGCACGCCTTCGCCGGCATTGGCGAGCTCGAGCAGGCGCGAGAAGCTCTCGCCGCGCTCGAGGGCATCGAACAAGGTACGCACGCGCTCAAGATCGGCGATGGCGGTGATGTCCTCGAGAAGACGAGCCTGGCCGCGAACGATCAGGTTTCCGCCGGGCTCGCCGGCCCAGCTCGCGAGGCCGGACTCGATGATGCGCGCGGTGATCTCGTTCAGTTCGGCACGCTTCAGCTTGAGATCCTCGTGGATCAGCCGCCGTGCGTCCTCGAGCGTGCGGCCGGTCAGGCGCGCGTTGAGATAGTTGGTCGCTTCGACCAGCGCTGACGCCGGCATGCCGACCGGCGTGTCAATCAGCCGGTTCTCGACCTGCCCTGCCTGGTTGACGGTGACGACCAGCGCGCGGCCAGGGCCGAGATTGACGAATTCGATATGCTTCAGCGGCTGCTCGGTCTTGGGGGCCATCACGACCGAGGCGCAGCGCGACAGGCCGGACAGCAGGGTCGTCGCCTGTTCGAGCGCCTCGTTGACGCTGCGGCCAACTGCGGCGCAACGCGCCTCGATGCTCTCGCGTTCCTGCTCGCTGATATTGCCGACTTCGAGCAGACCGTTAACGAACAGCCGCAGGCCCGCCTCGGTCGGCAATCGTCCCGCCGAGGTATGCGGCGCATAGAGCAGGCCGAGGTCCTGCAGATCCGCCATGATGTTGCGGATGGTGGCGGGCGACAGCGTCTCGGTGATCTTGCGCGTCAATGCGCGCGAGCCCACCGGATCGCCGGTCTCGACATAGCTCTCCACAACGAGGCGCAGAACCTCGCGAGCCCGGTCATTCAATTCGGTGACCGAGGCGGCCTGTCGCGTGCCGGCGGCGGCATCGTTCGCGACGATCCCAGGCAGGCTTAAGCGGTGTATGGCCATGGCAAAAATGTAGGTAGCGCCGTAATTGCGGTCAATGTTATGCGAAGGGG
>CAYZQZ010000557.1:0-2765 GCA_964480235.1 uncultured Reyranella sp.
CAGTTGTCGACATGGCCCATCACCTTCACGGTTTCGGCGAAGGCATCGATCACCTGCTTCTCGTCGCCGACATCGACGATCTGGGCATGAACCTTGCGGCCGTGGCGCTTGAGCTTGGCGACCGCGGCGTCGTTCTTTTCCTTGCGCGTACCCCAGATGCAGATGTCGGCGCCGGCCTCGGCCATCGCGTCGGCCATGCCGAAGCCGATGCCGCCATTGCCGCCGGTCACCAGCGAGACCTTGCCCGTCAGATCGAAGCCCTTGTAGGCCATGCGCTTCCCCCAAATGAAAACCGGGCGGGAGTGAACCCCGCCCGGTCGGAAGCGTCAACGCAACGGCTGCTCAATTGATCTGGTCGGTTTCGACCAGCACAATCTCCGCATCCTCGAGCGCCTTGAGCTCGATCTCGTCCTGATCGACCACCGCCACGCCATCGCGCGCATTGGCCGTCACGATCTTGCCGTCGCTGCCCTTGACCTCGATCCGGCCCTTGGCCGGCACGAGATAGGCGGGCTTGCCGCCGAGCTTCTGCCTGGTGACCTCACCGGTCCGGAGCTTGCCGGCATAGAGCGCGCCGTCGGCGTACAGCGGAATCGCGCCGTCGTGCCCGCGACCCGAGGCCAGCGGCACCAGCTTGCCGTCGCGCGCTTCGGCCGGGAACTGCACGGTCTCCCAGCGCGCCGGCACGCCTTCCTTGTTGGGCAGGATCCAGATCTGGAACAGCTCCGTCTCGGCCTGCTCCATGTTGTACTCGGCATGCTGGATGCCTTTGCCGGCGCTCATCACTTGGATCTGGCCGGCTTCGGTGCGGCCCTGGTTGCCCAGATGATCCTGGTGGGTGATCGCGCCCTTGATGACGTAGGTCACGATTTCCATGTCGCGATGGGGGTGCGGCGGGAAGCCGGACTGCGGCGCGATGCGGTCGTTGTTCCACACCCGCAGGTTGCCCCAATGCACGCGGTCCTTGTTGCGGTAGTCCGCGAAGCTGAAATGGAAATTGGCCTTCAGCCAGCCGTGGTCCGACTTGCCGAGTTTCTCGAAGGGTCTGAGTTCGATCATGGTTTACCTCTTGGCCCCCAAGATGGCCTCTGGGCAGCCCCGATCAAGTTTCGGATTGGTAACGGGGAGGGGTGCGATAGGGTCCGTCCCATGACCATTCCCCGGGAACGCACCGCGTCCTGTCACTGCGGCAGTCTGAGAGTCCGGTTGTCCGGCGACCCTGCCCTGGTTTCGTCGTGTCATTGCCGGGCCTGCCAGCGCCGTACCGGCGCCCTGTTCGGCTCGACCTCTTTTTTCCGCAAGGCACAGCTCGTGGCCATCGAGGGCGAGCAGCGAAGCTGGGCGCGCGCCGCCGACAGCGGCAACGTGCTGACCTTCCATTTCTGCCCGACCTGCGGCTCCAGCGTCTATTGGGAGAGTGGGGCCTCGCCGGACATGCTGAGCGTGGCTGTCGGCTGCTTTGCCGATCCCGGCTTTCCGCCGCCGGTCCGTACGGTCTGGACCGAAACCAGGCACGAGTGGCTGCCGTTTCCGGAGCACATCCCGTGCTTCGCAAGGTCGCCGGAAAAGGACTAGCGGCCTTCGCGCCACCAGGCGCTGCCGATCGCCATCAGGAACGCCAGCGCCACGACGATACCGGGCAGCAGAGGCGTCTGGTTGATCCCGGCTACCGTGTAGCCCTCGTTGCGGCGCAGCCCGAGCCAGTCCGAGCCGCCGGCGGAGCGGCCGGGGCGCACCGATCGCACGTCCGGATCCCCGCCGTCGGCGAGCCACATCACCGAGCCGCCGGTCGCGGTGGCGAGCGGCTTGAGCTTGGCGTCGGTCGCGCGCACGTCGGAGAATTCCAGCGGATCGGGGCTGCCGACCGCCGCCACGGTGCGCATCGTGCCGTCGTCGAATCGATAGAGGCCGGGTTTGTCGACATCGACCACGGCCTGACCGAGGCCCGGCGCGATCTGGCGGAACTCCAGCGTGCGCTCGGCGCCGCCAGCTGGCGGCGTGCCCGGCGCGGTCATCTTCACGGTCGGGAAGGTGTTGGCGAGCGTGCGGCGGGTCACCTCGATGCGGCCGCCGACGGCGGTGGCGCGCAGCGCCTCTTCCTCGAGATCCGGCTCCTTCATCAGCCAGTGCGCGACGCGGCGCACCAGCTCGGGCTGCGGCCCGCCGCCGTCGATGCCGCGGTTCCACACCCACAGCTGATCCGACATCAGCTGCGCGACCCGGCCCTGGCCGACCCGGTCGAGCACCACCAGCGGGCGCTCTTCGGCCCCGGCCAGGATGGAATGGCCGTGCTCGGTGCGCGAAGTGATCAGGCGGAACCAGCGGCCCCATTCCGGTTCCTTACCGGGCGCGCCGGCCTGCGGCAGGTTGGCGGTCACCGGATGACGCTGGCCGATCTCCGTTATCTTCGGTTTGAAACCGGTCTCAACCACGTCGCCGAGCGGCGCCGCCGGCAGGATGGCGCCGAGCGGCGTGCGGTAGAGGGACCTCTGCGTGGCGAACACCGGACCGACCGAGACCAGCAGCGCGCCGCCGCTGCGGACATATTCCGCGATGTTGCGGAAATAATCGCGCGTGATCAGGTTCCCCGACTCGTAACGGTCGAAGATGATCAGATCGAATTCCTTGAGCTTCTGCTCGAACAGCTCGCGCATCGGGAAGACGATCAGCGACAGTTCGCGCACCGGCGTGAAATCGTCCTTCTGCGGCGTGCGCAGGATGGTGAAGTGCACCAGGTCCACCGCCGGGTCGGATTTCAGCAGCCG
>CAYZQZ010000558.1:0-2752 GCA_964480235.1 uncultured Reyranella sp.
GGCGACGCTCTCGCCCGAGGAACGCCAGCAAACGCTGAGCGCGGTGGAAGCGCTCACCGACATGGAGAGCGGGGCGCGCATGCGCGAGATGCACGGATTGTCATTCGAGGAAGCGTGCACGGTGTGGGTGAACGCGATCGACCGCATGTTGCCGCCGGCTCCACCGGCGAAGTGAAGCGCACGTGAGCACGCGCTCCCTCGAACAGACCGCGCCGGATGCCACGGCACCGCATCTCGACGGCCGCCGCCAGCGCAGCGAACGCACCAAGCAGCTGATCGTCGAGGCCTATCTTGCGCTGCTGCGAGAGGGGAGTCCCTCGATCCCGACGGCGACGCAGATCGCCGACCGCGCCGGGTACTCGGTGCGCTCGATATTCGAGAAGTTTCCCGATCTGCTGGCGTTGCGCATCGCCGCGACCGATCACGCGATCGCCGTCGGTACGTCCCAGGCGGCGCCGCGCGACGTCGATGCAGATCGCGCCACGCGCATCCGCACCCAGGTCAAAACGCGGGCGCAAACCTGCGAGACCTGGCTGCCGCTGTGGCGTGCGGTCAATACCAACCAGGGCGAGTCGCTGGAACTGAAGCTGCGCATCAAATGGATGCGCGACGCGATCCGCCAGCGGCTCGAACTGATGTATCGGCCCGAGCTCGAGTCGCTCTCCGAGCCGATGCGGCGCAACACGCTGGTGTCGCTCGAGCTGCTGACCGACTTCGAGAGCTGGGGCCGCATGCGCGAGTTCTACGGGCTGCCGGTCGAGCAGGCGCGCGCCGTCTGGGAGCGGGCGATCGACAGGTTGCTGCCCCGGGTTCCAGGCGTGAAGTGAGGCCGGCGTGAACAGGCTGTCCGCGGCAAGTTCCGAGCGGGTCGACGGTCGGCGCCTGCGCAGCGAGCGCACACGCCAGCTCATCATCGAGGCCTACATGGCTCTGGTGCGCGACAGCACGCAGATTCCGACGGCGGTACAGATCGCCGAACGCGCGGGCTATTCGGTGCGGTCGATCTTCGAGCGCTTTCCCGACATGCATGCGCTCAGGGTCGCGGTGACCGACTATGCCATCGCCGAGGGACGAGCCCAGGGCACCCTGCGCGATGTCGACGCCGACCGCCTGACTCGCATCCGCAGCCACGTCGAGCAGCGCGGCCAAGGCTGCGAGCGCTGGCTGCCGCTGTGGCGGGTGCTGTCGACCAAGAACGACGAATCGCCGGAACTGAAGAAGCGCATGCGCATGATCCGCGAGCTGGTGCGCATGCGGCTGGAGTTGATGTTCCAGCGCGAGTTGTCGGCCGTTGTCGATCCGCAGCGCCGCCACACCGTGATCGCCCTCGAGACCCTGACCGATTTCGAAAACTGGGGCCGCATGCGCGAACTCTACGGCCTCGATTTCGAGCAGGCCGCCAGGGTCTGGATCCGCGCCATCGACCGGCTTCTGCCGCCGACGCCTGCGGACTCTTGACACCCCCTGTCGCGTCGTCCCGTTTCTTGACGCTATGGGCGGCTGAGCGTAGGAAGGCGCGCTTCGTCGGGAGCGACCCACGATGGCGGCCGTAGCTCAGTTGGTTAGAGCGCTAGATTGTGATTCTAGATGTCGCCGGTTCAAATCCGGTCGGCCGCCCCATCGTCCCTGTTGAGGGCGCTTTCCTGACCATGACCCAACCCGCAGCCCGAGCCCCCAGCCGAGACCTCACGCCAGCCGACGCGCTGGTGCTGTTGACCTGCGCCGAGATGGGCCGTGCCGACGAGGCGGCGATCGCCGGCGGCACCCCCGGCAGCGTCCTGATGGAGACCGCCGGCCGCGCCGTGGCCGCGTCGGTGAGTAGCCACTATCTGCGGCGGCCAGTGCTGGTGCTGTCCGGGCCGGGCAACAATGGTGGCGATGGCTTCGTGGCGGCACGGCATCTCAAACAGGCGGGCTGGCCGGTGCGGCTTGCCCTGTTGGGCGAGGTCCGGGCGCTGAAGGGTGACGCCGCGTGGGCGGCCGGGCGCTGGGACGGACCGGTCCTGCCGATGTCGCCAGCCCTGCTGGACGACAAGCCATTGGTGATCGACGCGCTGTTCGGAGCGGGACTGAGCCGCCCTGTCGACGGCATCGCGGCGCAGGTGATCGAGCGAATGAACCGATTGGCGCTGCCGGTCGTCGCGGTCGACGTGCCGAGCGGATTGAACGGCGATTCCGGCCAGGTGGTGGGCGTGGCTCCCAACGCGGAACGCTCGGTGACGTTCTTCCGCGCCAAGCCCGGTCATTTGATGGCCGAGGGGCTGAAACGCTGCGGTGACCTGGAGATCGTCGATATCGGCATTCCCTCGAGCGTGCTCGCCGGCATTGGCGCACGCTTGTGGCGCAACGCGCCGGCGTTGTGGGCGTCATGCCTGCGCCGCGGCGCGGTCGATGACCACAAATACGCGCGCGGGCATCTCACGATCCTGGGCGGCGAGCGCGCCACCGGTGCGGCGCGGCTGGCGGCGGCTGCGGCGCGACGCAGCGGAGCAGGGCTCGCCACCATCGCCGCGCCGCGCGCCGCGCTTGCGATCTACCAGGTAGCTGAGCCCGGCAACCTCGTGACGGAAGCCGACAATGCGGGAGCCATTGCCGAGCTGCTGAAAGACGAGCGCCGCAACGGGTTCCTGATCGGGCCCGGGTCGGGACTGAACGCGCGCACGCGCGATAGCGTACTGGCGGTGCTGGAGGCGGCCCGCGCCTCTGTGCTGGACGCCGACGCGCTCACGGTATTCGCCGAGGATCCCAAGGT
>CAYZQZ010000559.1:0-2744 GCA_964480235.1 uncultured Reyranella sp.
CGCAACCCGGGCGAGTTCGGCAAGGGCGCCGTGGAAGGCGTTGCCGCGCCCGAAGCGGCCAACAACGCCGCGGCCCAGACCTCGTTCATTCCCATGCTGACGCTCGGCATCCCGTCCAATGCGGTGATGGCGCTGATGGTCGGCGCGATGATCATCCAGGGCATCCAGCCCGGCCCCGAGGTCATGACCAAGAAGCCGGACCTGTTCTGGGGCATGATCGCCTCGATGTGGATCGGCAACCTGATGCTGGTCGTCATCAACCTGCCGATGATCGGCATGTGGGTGAAGCTGCTCACCGTGCCGTACCGCTTCCTCGCGCCGGCGATCCTGCTGTTCTGCTGCATCGGCGCCTATAGCCTGCAGAACAGCACGTTCCACGTGGCGCAGGTCGCCGTGTTCGGCGTGCTGGGCTACATCTTCGTCCGGCTCGGCTGCGAGGGCGCTCCCTTCCTGCTCGGACTGGTGCTGGGTCCACAGATGGAAGAGTACTTCCGGCGCGCCATGCTGTTGTCGCGCGGCGACCCGATGGTGTTCATCCAGAGGCCGATCAGCCTCGGCCTGCTGATCGCCACGGCAATCCTGCTGGTGCTGATGGCTTTGCCGAGCATCAAGAAGGCGCGCGAGCAGGCGTTCCAGGAAGAGGACGGCTGATCCTCGCAAGGAGTCACTGATGTCCGACCTGCCCAAGCGCGTGACCATCGACGAGGAAGGCCCTCGTGAGGGCTTCCAGTTGGAAAAGAAGGCAATCCCGGTCTCCGAGAAAGTGCGTCTCATCGAGGCGCTGGCGGAGACCGGCCTCAAGCGGATCGCCTGCGTCTCGTACGTGAACCCCAAGCGGGTACCGACCATGGCCGATGCCGAAGAGGTGGCGGCTGCGATCCGGCAGAAGCCGGGCGTCGAATATGCCGCCCTGTGGCTCAATCAGCAGGGCCTGGAAAGGGCGCTCCGCGGGCCCATGCATGTCGATGGCGGCGTGCGGGTCACCGCTTCGGACACCTTCTCCCGCAAGAACATCGGCAAGAGCGTGCCCGACGCCATGGTCGAACAGCGCATGTCGCTGAAGACCTTCAAGGACCGCGGCATGCCGGTCGAATGGGGCATCATCCTGGGCGCCTTCGGCTGCAACTACGAAGGCGAGCTGTCCACCGAATTGATCCTGCAGCGCGTCCAGCTGGCGCTCGACGAGGCCGAGCTGGCGGGCTTCAGGCTGAAGGGCATCAAGTTGACCGACGCCATGGGCTGGGCGACGCCCGCCTCGATCTACCGACTGATCGGCGCGATCCGAAACAAATGGCCCGACCTCGAAATCGCGCTGCATCTGCACGACACACGCGGCACCGGCATGGCCGCTGCCTTCGCCGGCCTGCAGCTGGGCGTCACCAAGTTCGATGCCTCGATTGCGGGCCTCGGCGGCTGTCCGTTTGCCGCCACCGACGGCGCCGTGGGCAACATCTGCACCGAGGACTTCGCCTTCATGTGCGAGGAGATGGGCATCGAGACCGGCCTCGACGTCGACCGACTGATCGAGGTCGCCAGGATTGCCGAGGAAGTCGTGGGGCGTCCCCTGCCCGGCCACGTCATGCGCGGCGGCACGCTGAAGGCCGCCAAGCTGCGCGGCGCAGCCCTGAGGAGTGCAGCATGAACGCCGAGACCCTGACGATCCCCGATTCGACCTACGTCGATCCCGACAGGATCCCCTGGACCAAGCTGCGCTTCGCGGGCGTCGAGGCCAAGATCCTGATGGAAGACAAGGCCACCGGCATGTCGACCATGCTGATGCGCTGGGCTCCGGGCGCCCGCCTGCCCGATCACGTCCACAGCGCGATCGAACAGACCTACGTGATCTCGGGTTCGTTCGCCGACCGCGACGGCGTCTGCCGGGCCGGCCAGTACGTCTGGCGCCGCAAGGGCAGCCGCCACGACGCGTGGACTGACGAAGGCTGCCTGATGCTCGCCTTCTTCATCCAGCCCAACCAGTTCTTCGACCAATAGTCACTCGAGTGGAGTAGCGCGCCCATGGCAGGCGTTCTGGACGGCATCCGCGTCCTCGATTTCGGCCGGTACATCGCCGGCCCCTTCTGCGGAACCATGCTGGGCGATCTCGGTGCCGAGGTGATCCGCATCGAGAAGCTCGAAGGCAGCGAGGATCGCTGGGTGACGCCGGTCTCGGAGACCGGCGATGGCGCGATGTTCCTTCAGATGGGCCGCAACAAGCTCGGCATGACGCTCAATCCGGTGAAGCCGGCTGGCCGCGAGGTCGTGAAGAAGCTGATCGCCGTGTCCGACGTGGTGATCGCCAACCTGCCCTACGAAGATCTCAAAAAGATGGGCATCGACTACGACACCATCTCGGCGATCAACCCGCGCATCATCCTGGCAACAAATTCGACGTTCGGCTCGGAAGGCCCCTACGCCTCGCGCGTCGGCTTCGACACGATCGGTCAGGCGATGTCGGGCGCCATGCACCTGTCGGGCGACGGCAAGGTGCCGACGCGCGCCAACGCGCCTTATGTCGATTTCGGTTCGGCGCTGCTCAGCACCGTGGGCGTGCTGGCAGCCCTCATGGACCGCGCCAAGACGGGCAAGGGCCAGAAGGTCGAGTGCAGCCAGCTGGGCGCGGAACTGACGATGCAGACCATCATGTTCGCCGCGGAGAGCGAGCCGGACGACTGGCAGGGGCACTGCCTCATCCTGCAGCGCCCGCCCGCGCGGAACCGGCCCCAGCCCGGCCCGGCCCGGCCCGG
>CAYZQZ010000560.1:0-2743 GCA_964480235.1 uncultured Reyranella sp.
GTGGCGCCCAAGACCCTTTTGCCCGCCAAGGCCGAAAGGCTGGGGGCCGAGGTCTTCCACGACATGGCGGCGGGCCTGAAGGATGTCGACATCGTGATGATGCTGCGCGTTCAGAACGAGCGCATGCAGGGCAGCTACATCCCCTCGATCCGCGAATATTTCCACTTCTTCGGGCTCGATTACGACAAGCTCAAGGAAGCCAAGCCCGACGCCCTCATCATGCATCCGGGCCCGATGAACCGCGGCGTCGAGATCGACTCCGAGGTCGCCGACGACCTCGACCGCTCGGTGATCCATGAGCAGGTCGAGATGGGCGTGGCCGTCCGCATGGCCTGCCTGGAGGCGCTGATCGGCGGACGCCGCAACGCAATCGGAGCCGTGGCGTGAGCGGCAATGTCATCCGAAACGCGCTGCCGCATGCCGGGTCAACCGCTTACATCAATGCCCGCATCGTAGACCCGGCGGCAGGCAAGGAATATGTCGGCGCCGTACTGATCAGCGACGGCAAGATCGCGGATTTCGGGCCAAATCTCTTCGCCTCAGGTGCGCCCTATGGAATCGAATCGATCGACTGCCGCGGTTTCTATCTCGCGCCCGGCGTGGTCGATGCACGCGTGCATACCGGCGAGCCGGGCGAAGAGCACAAGGAGACGCTGGAGAGCGCCGGAATCGCGGCCACCGCAGGCGGCATCACGTCGCTGGTGCTGCTGCCCGACAACGAGCCGCCGTTCGACGACGCTTCCTTGATCGAATTCGTCGCCCGGCGTGCCCGCCAGGTGAAGCTTACCAACATGTACGCCTACGGCGCGCTGACCGTTGGCCTCGAAGGCAACCAGCTCTCCGAGATGGGCCTGCTGGCCGAGGCGGGCGCAGTAGCCTTTACCGACGCAGACCACTCGGTCGGTAATGCGCAGGTCCTGCGCCGTGCACTTTACTACGCCAAGGCGTTCGATGCGCTGATCGTCCATCTGCCGCAGGAGCCGGCCTTGTCTGGCGGTCACATGACGAGCGGCGAGATGGCGACGCGCATGGGCCTGTCCGGCAATCCGCCGCTCGCCGAAGTGATGATGGTCGAGCGCGATATTCGTCTGGTGCAGATGACCGGCGGCCGTCTTCACCTATCGAAGATTTCGACCGCCGAATCCATCGAGGTGATCGGAAAGGCAAAAGAACGCGGATTGAACATCACCTGCGACACGGCCCCACCCTACTTCGCGCTGAACGACCTGGCGGTCGGCGACTACCGGACCTTCGGCAAACTCGTGCCGCCGCTGCGGGCGGAGAAGGACCGCATGGCGGTCATCGAAGGACTGAAGACTGGCGTGATCGATGCGATCGTCTCGGACCATCGCCCGCAGGACCAGGACAGCAAGCGCGTACCTTTCGCGCAGGCCGAACCGGGCGGTATCGGCCTCGAGACGCTCCTGCCGGTGTCGCTCGAACTGGTGCACAACAAGCAGCTAACCCTGCCTCAGCTTTTCCAGCGCCTGTCGACTGCGCCGGCCGCCCTGTTCGGCCTGGCCGGCGGCAAGCTCGCCAAGGGTGCGCCCGCGGATCTCATCGTGTTCGATGCCGACTACGCCTGGAAGATCGACCGCGCCGATTTCTGGAGCAAGACCAAGAATTCGCCGTTCGACGAGCGCCCGACCCAGGGCCGGGTGATGGCAACCATCGTGGCCGGCCGGACGATCTATCGGGACGACGGCTTCGTGGCGGCGGCCGCCGCCTGAAGATTTGTGGCAGAAGCTGCCGCCTGAAAGCCTCGAATCCGCCATCCGGTCTGCTAAGCTTGGCTCATGTCCAAGTATCTCATCCTTCCGCTTGCCGCCGCGGTCGCGGTGACCGCAGCCGCCAACGCCCAGCCGCGTAAGCGCGACGACCTGCTCGACACCATGACCCGGCACATTCAGCTGTGTGCCGACATTTCCGACAGCCAGATGCGGCTCGCCTGCTACGACAAGCTGCCGATGCAGCTCGGCGACGCGCCGACCACCACGCCTCAGCCAACGCCGCTCAGGCCCGGCCAGGCCCCGACGACCGGCCAACAGGCCGCGCAGCCCGGCACGCCGACACCGCTCGCGCCGCCGTCCCTGCAGGTGCCGGGCAGCGGACCAGCCACTCTGGGCGGCCAAGTACAGGCGCAGAACCTGCCGCCCTCGCAGACCGGGATGCCGCAGAACCCGGATGCTGCGTTCAATCCCAATGCCGCCACCAACTCCTACAGACCGCCCGAAGGCGTGCAGCCCAAGCCGCAGCCTGTCGTGCGCCGAACAGGGCCTCGTCCAATCCCGAACTTCAGCACCCCGCAGCCGCTGGTGACCCTGGCCGCGACCAACCTGACCTACGGCGAGGCGCGTTACTGGCAGGTGACAATCGTCATCACCTCCAACACGTCGCGCACGCTCGACACTCAGGTCTCCTGCACGTTCCTCAATGCCGGCCGCTCGGTCGGGGAGGCCTACTTTGGGCCGATCGCCATCCAGCCCGGGGAGCAGATCACGACCGACCTGATCGGCCCTTCGACCACGGTTTACGTCGATTCGACGCGCTGCAGCGTGCTGAGCCCGACCTGAAGATCTGAGAGAGGACGCACCGAATGCAGTGGAACGCCGTGCATATCGGTGCCCCTTTCCTCCTCGGCTTCCTGCTGGGGTCGATCCCGTTCGGCCTGCTGCTGACGCGCGCGGCCGGGCTGGGCGACATTCGCTCGATCGGCTCGGGCAACATCGGCGCTACCAACGTG
>CAYZQZ010000561.1:0-2733 GCA_964480235.1 uncultured Reyranella sp.
CCAGCAGGACCGCATCGTGGTCGAGAAGTTCGCCGACTACTGGAACAAGGACCAGATCTTCGTCGACAAGATCACCTACCTGCCGATCGTCGACGGCACGGTGCGGCTGGCCAACCTCAAGTCCGGGGCGCTCGACCTGATCGAGCGCGTGCTCGCGACCGACATCAAGGCGGTACGCGAGGACAAGAAGCTGAAACTCATCAAGGCGGTGAGCCTGGGCTATGTCGGCCTGACGGTGAACCTCGCCAACGGCGAGAAGGCCAACACGCCGCTGGGCAAGGATCCACGCGTGCGCCAGGCCCTCGAACTGGCGATCGACCGCGAGGCGCTGAACCAGGTCGTGTTCAACGGCGAATTCGTGCCGGGCAACCAGTGGGTCAGCCCGCAGAACCCCTACTATCAGTCGGCCTTGCCGGTGCCGAAGCGCGACATCGCCAAGGCCAAGGCACTGCTCAAGGAGGCGGGCGTGACCGGCCCGCTTGCCGTCGACTTCATGGTGCCCAACGGCGCAGAGTTGCGGCAGGTTGCCGAGGTGCTGCAGTCGATGGTCGCAGAGGCCGGCTTCGACCTGAAGATCCGCCTGACCGAGTTCGCAACCTCGCTGAAGCAGGCCGAGGACGGCAACTTCCAGCTCTTCCTGATCGGCTGGAGCGGCCGCAGCGACCCCGACGGCAATTCATTCGTCTTCCATCTCTGCAACGCGCCGCAGAACAACAGCAAGTACTGTGACCCCGAGGTCGACGCCGCCCACAAGCTGGCGCGCAGCAAGAGCGATCCGGCCGAACGCAAGAAGGCCTACGAGACCGTGACCCGCAAGCAGCTCGCCGCCGGCTCGATCATCTACCTGTATCACCCGCAGGTGCTGGTCGCGATGACGGACAAGGTCGAGGGCTACAAGCAGATGCCGGACGGCCTCGTCCGCGTCGTCGGCCTGAAGCTCAAGCCGTAAGCCTGCGGAAACTGCGCCAACCATGCTCGGCTACCTGGTCCAGCGGCTGTTGCAGATCATCCCGACACTGATCGTGGTGTCGATGCTGATCTTCGGCCTGCAACAGCTGCTGCCGGGCGACCCGGCGCTGATCATGGCGGGCGAGGAGCGCGATCCCAAGGTGCTGCAGGAAATCCGCGAGCAGTACAAACTCGATCAGCCGATCCCCGTGCAATACGTCTACTGGATGAAGGGGGTGCTGTCGGGAAACCTGGGCGAATCGATGCGGCTCAAGGCCTCGGTCGGCTCACTGGTGCGCGAGAAGCTACCGGTGACGCTGCAGCTCGCGGCGATGGCGCTGCTGATCGCCATCCTGATCGGCATCCCGGCGGGCATCGTCTCGGCGGTGAAGAAGGAGACCGGCTGGGACTACGGCGCCAACCTGTTCGCCCTGTGGGGCCTCAGCACGCCGAATTTCTGGCTGGGCATCCTGCTGATCTTCCTGTTCTCGGTGACGCTCGGCTGGCTGCCGGCCTCGGGCTACGTGCTGTTGAGCGAGGACTGGAAGGCGAGCCTCGCCACGACGATCATGCCGGCCTTCGTGCTCGGCAACGCGCTCGCCGCCGTCCTGATGCGCCACACCCGCAGCGCCATGCTTCAGGCGATGAGCGCCGACTACGTCCGGACCGCCCGCGCCAAGGGCCTCGAGGAGCGGCGCGTCGTGCTGAAGCACGCGCTGCGCAATGCCATGACACCGGTGATCACCCTGCTGGCGCTCGATTTCGGCGCGCTGCTCTCGGGCGCCGTGCTGACCGAACAGGTCTTCACCATCCCGGGCTTCGGCAAGCTGATCATCGATTCGGTGTTCAACCGCGACTACGCCGTGGTCCAGGGCGTCGTGCTGGTCACCGCCACGGTCTACATCCTGCTCAACCTGCTGGCCGACATCGCCTACGTGCTGGTCAATCCGAGGCTCAGAGGATGACCGTCGCCACAGCCGTCCCGCTTGCCGGCGAAGCCGCCCCCGAGGAGAACCCGTGGGCGCGCGCCTGGCGTCGCCTGCGCCGGCGCAAAGGCGCCATGGTCGCGCTCGTCGTGGTCGTGCTGTTCGTCCTGATGGCGGTCTTCGCCCCCCTGATCTCGCCATACGACCCGACGGCCACGAGCTGGAGCCTGGTGCGCAAGCCGCCCTCCTGGGCGCACTGGTTCGGCACGGACGAGGTCGGCCGCGACGTGCTGGCCCGCATCATCTACGGCGCGCGAGCCTCGCTGAGCGCCGGACTGGTTTCCGTCAGCATCGCTGTCGGCATCGGCGTGCCGCTCGGGCTGCTCGCGGGCTATGCCGGCGGCTGGATCGACTCGATCCTGTCGCGCATCGTCGATGCGATGCTGGCGATCCCGTTCCTGATCCTCGCCATCACGCTCTCGGCCTTCCTCGGCCCCAGCCTGACCAACGCCATGATCGCGATCGGCATCACCGCCACGCCGGTGTTCATCCGGCTGACCCGCGGCCAGACCATGGGCGCCAAGGTCGAGGACTATGTCGAGGCTGCCCGCGCCGTCGGCAATCCGCACTGGCGGATCGCGCTGCGCCACGTGCTGCCCAACATCGTGCCGCCGCTGCTGGTGCAGATGTCGCTCGCCATCGCAGGCGCCATCATCGCCGAGGCCGCGCTCTCCTTCCTCGGCCTCGGCCAGCAGCCGCCGGCACCCTCATGGGGAAGCATGCTCAACACCGCCCAGCGCTTCATCTCGCAGGCGCCCTGGATGGCGTTCTGGCCGGGCTTCGCGATCTTCTGCGCCGT
>CAYZQZ010000562.1:0-2732 GCA_964480235.1 uncultured Reyranella sp.
GGAAGTTCGCGACCGGGCGGTCGAACTCGAAGATGCAGGGGTAGGCCTGGCCGCCGCGGACGCGGAAAGCCGTGAGCGCCGCTTCGGTCTCATCCACGGTAAACGGGCCGGCAAACGTAACGACCGAGAGTAGGCGGTCGGGAAAGATTTCGAACGTTACGGGCATGGCGTGCAGCTTGTCGTGCTTCTTGTAGCAGGGGACAGGGTGGCGAAATAAGCGCCGAAGGCTCTTGGTCGCAGGCCGCGACTTCACAACATCGTTAATCGGTTTCGCTGGCTCGTCGTGTCGCGGACGGCGTCCGGCGGACTTCGCAGCGCAGGTGAAGTCCGGCGAACGGCAGCTGACGCGCGGGCAAAGAAAAAGGGCGGCCAGTGGCCGCCCTTTCCCGTCGATCTTCGGAGGCGATCGCCTTAGCTGCGCGCCGGCAGCGGAACCTTGGCGTTGTTCAGTTCCTGCTCGAGCACCATGACCGGCTGGTCATACGGACCGGCGCCGTCGCACTGCGACAGGGCCCGACCAATGTCGCCCTGCGGCGCGGCGCCACGGTCGATCGTGCGGACCTTGGCGGCCAGCGCCTTGCAGTACGCCTGGCTCGGCGGCGCCATGGCCGTGGCGGGCGCGGTCACGACGACCTGGACGCGCCGGTTCTGCGGCTCGGCCACGCCATCGCCCGTCTTCACGAGCTGGTCGCCTTCGCCCTTGCCGGCGGTGGTGATCGCGGAGGCCGCAACGCCACCCTTGACCAGCGCAGCCTTCGCGGCATCGGCGCGGCGCTGCGAGAGCACCATGTTGAATTGCGGCGTGCCGACCGTGTCGGTGTAGCCGGTCGCGGCTACCGTCGAACCCGGCTTGGCGGTGGTGGCGGCAGCGGCCTGCTGCAGGACGCCCTGCGACTGCTGCGACAGCGTCGAGCTGCCCATGTCGAAGAACACCATGAAGGTCTGCGGCTGCGGCGGCGCCGGTGGCGTCGCAGCGACGGGCGGCGCCTCGTCGGCGCAAGCGGCCAGAAGCAGCGCCAGCGCGGCGGTGGCGAAAGTCGATCTCATCATCAGTCGTGTCTCCCCTCGTATTAGACGAACAATTCTACATGAGGCGTTTGCGAGCTTCATGCAATTGATCATTCGGACGCAGCGCGCATATCCCGCACTTCAAAATGCAAACGAGAGGCAACAACTCCGTCAGTCCGACTGCGCTGCAATTATCCGGGTTGTCGACCTCACGAAATCGCGAGGTCGGTGCACGGCTATTCGATCTCGATGCCTGCCGCCTTGATCAGCGGCCACCACAACTTGATCTCGGCGGCATGGTGCGCGCGCAGCGCCTGGGGCGTCTGCTGCGCCGGCGGCGGAATCTCCTGGCCGAGCGCGGCGAAGCGTTCGCGAACGTGAGGATCGGTCAGCGCTTCCATGATCGCCGCCGTCAGCCTGGCGGCGACGTCCTTGGGCGTTCCCTTGGGCGCCCACAGCCCATGCCACACCGCGATATAGAGGCCGGGCAGGCCCGCCTCGTCGACCGTCGGCACCTCCGGCATCGCCTTCAGGCGATCCTTGGCGGTGACGGCATAGACCTTGATCTTGCCGGCCTGGATCTGCGGGATCGAATTGGCGGCCTGGTCGAACATCATGTCGATCTGGCCGGCGACGAGGTCCTGCAGCGCCGGGCCGCCGCCGCGATAGGGAATGAAGCGCAGCTTGGCGCCGGTCTTCTGCTCGAAGTAGAGCCCGCCGATGTGGCTCGCCGCGCCGACGCCCGCGGTGCCGGCGGTCGTCTTGTCGGGATTGGCCTTGGCGTACTCGATCAGGCCCTTGAGGTCGGTGGCGGGGAAGTCCTTGCGCGCCACCACGAGCTGCGGGTTGGTCGCGATCTGCGCCAGCGGCTCGAAATCCTCGAGGATGTCGTAGGTCAGCGGATAGATCGCCGGATTGACGACGTGCGTGCTCCAGTGACCGATGCCGATCGTGTAGCCGTCGGGCGCCGCGCGCGCGACTCGGGTGACGCCGATCGTGCCGGCGGCGCCGGTGGTGTTCTCGACGATCACCGTCTGGCCGAGGATCTTGCTCATCCGTTCGGCGAGGATGCGGCCCAGCGTGTCGGTCGGGCCGCCGGCGGTGAAGGGCACGACCATCGTGATCTGCTTGGTCGGGAAGGTCTGTGCCAGGGCGGGCGACAGGCCCACGATGGACACCACACCGGACGCCAGCAACAGACTCGCAACGACTCTTCTCAGCATGCGCGTTTCCTCTCCATGTTCGCCGGCGTCCTTCGTGGGAGCGGCCTTTGATCCAAGGCTTCGCCCAATTCCGGGCGAGGGGCAAGCGGTTGGGGCAGGCGCGCCGATGGGCAGGGAGGGTGCGCCAACTGCGCCAACCGGTTAGCGCAGTTGGCGCACCCGGCACCGTGCGCAATGGGAGCCGCGCGGACGCTGGGCTTCGGCGCTGCGCGCCGACCAGCGCTCGGGGCGCGCTTAGCCCTACGCATCCGCCGGCCCGAGCCAAGGGCTCGGGCCTGAATAAAGCACCAAAATAGGTCCCCGCCATTGGCCGCTTCTATGGTCGGAGCGTGCAGACGATGTCTCGTCGTCAACGCTGCTGCGGACTCTGGCGCAGCCGGCGCAGGGCGAGCGCGTTCGCACCGTTCCCTCCCGGGAACGCCCGCTCCCGTTCCCTCTCCCTTGGAGGTTGCCGATGTCCATCCCGTTCGTCGAAGTCCCTCCGCTGTCGGGCCCGGATTT
>CAYZQZ010000563.1:0-2709 GCA_964480235.1 uncultured Reyranella sp.
GTCGGTGATCTCGAAGGCGGGCTTGCGGCCGTAGATGCCGAGATTGTTTACGACGATGTCGAGCTCCGGCACCGCCGCGAACACCGTGTCCGCGCCCGCCGCCGTAGCACAGTCGGCGACAAGGCCGGTGAGCTTGGCGGCCGGCACGGTCTCGCGCATGCGCTTCAGCGCGCCGTCGACCGTCGCCCGGGTGCGGCCCGTCACCACCACCGACGCGCCTTCCGCCGCCAGCCCCCGGGCGATCGCGAAGCCGATGCCGCCGGTCGAGCCGGTGACCAGCGCGTGCTTGCCCGTCAGTCCCAGATCCATGGCCGTTCCTTTCGAAATTCGCTGCACATCGAGTGTGGCGCATCGGGCAGGGGAGCCGCTAGGGTGCCAACAAAGCAATGCAATGCGAGGAAACGTCATGACCCTGCGTATCCGCCGCCGCACCGTTCTGGCCGGCGCTGCCACCATCCTTCCCATTGGCGCGATCCGCGCCCAGGCGGCCTGGAAGCCGACCCAGGGCGTGCGCGTCGTGGTCCCGGCAGCCCCCGGCGGCACGACCGACGTGGTGGCCCGCCTGCTCGCCCAGCATCTGCAGACCGCGTGGGGTCAGAGCTGCGTGGTCGACAACAAGTCGGGCGCGGGCGGCGTCATCGGCTCCAACGAAGTGGTGAAGGCCGCACCCGACGGCCTGACGGCGCTGATGGGCAATATCGGCCCGCAGTCGATCGCCTACTCGCTCTACCGCAACATGCCCTACACGCCCGCCAGCCTGCTCGGCGTGTCGAACGTGATCACCGCGCCCAACGTGCTGGTGGTGCATCCCTCGGTGCCGGCCAAGACAGTGCCGGAATTCGTCGCCTGGTTGAAGGCGCAGAACGGCAAGGTCTCCTACGCCTCGTCGGGCACCGGCCAGTCGCCGCATCTCTCCGGCGCGTGGTTCCTGCAGCTCACCGGCACCAAGGCCGAGCACATTCCCTATCGCGGCGCGGCGCCGGCGCTGAACGACCTGATCGCGGGCGTGACGCAGTTCTTCTTCGACAATCTCACCAGCTCGATCGAGTTCGTACGCGCCGGCAAGCTGCGCGCACTCGGCCTCACCTCGGCCCAGCGCAATCCGCTGACCCCCGACCTGGTGCCGATCTGCGACACCATGCCGGAACTGAAGCCGTTCGACGTCTCGACCTGGTTCGGCGTCTTCCTGCCGGCCGCCGCGCCCAAGCCGGTGCTCGACGCCTACAACGCCGAGATCAAGACCTGGCTCGACGACGCCAAGACCAAGGAACGCTTCGCCCAGATGGCCGGCTTCCCCGCCTACGGCACGCCAGCGCAATTCAAGGCCTTCGTCGACAGCCAGATCGCGCTCTGGAAAGGCGTGATCGACAAGGAAGGCCTGAAGATGGATGTGAACTGACCGCGCGGAGATGAAGAGGCTGGGCAACGCGACTGCCGATCGGGGAGGGGAGCGATGACGGAGTCCAGCATCATCGGGAAGGTCGTGGGCGAGCCGGTGTGTTCGGATCCGCACCACACGGGCTTGAAATTCTCCATCGATACGGGGACACGCCGCCAGGACTTCCAGGTCGCGGGCGACTCGCCTCTCGAGCAGTCGCCGCTGTCGGCGCTGGCGATGTCGGTGGCGCTCGCCGCAGCGGCGCAGCGCGGCTTTGACGTTCAGGTCATCTACGACAAGGACTTCCCCGACGTCGCGCTGGGCGTCGTGCTGCCCTACCCCAATCCCAATCATCCGGCGCAAGGCAGCGACACGCTCTCCAATCCCTACCGGGAGACGGTGAACACCATGGCCGTCCTCGATTTCGGCGGCGGGCCCACGGTCGAGACCGAGCTGTCGTGGGCCGGCGCGTCGGGCAGCGCCTATTTCGGCAGCAACGACGCCGAGCAGGCCGTCCGGTGGGCGACGCTGCTGGCCTCGGCGGTGACGTCTGGCACCAAGGTGACCGTCGAGTGGACGCTGCCGATGCGCAACGCGGACCGGCTGATCGTCAAACTGTCGATGGACTAGAACGCGAGTCTCGACGCCCAACACCCCAGGGCGTGAGACGGTGAGACTCGCTAGCGCGGGTTCTCCCGCCACGCCCACGGCAGCAGGCAGGGATGGTCGTGCACGCCCTTGCGGGCGTTGATCGCGTCGTGCTCCTCATTGGCGTAGTCGCGGTTCTGGCGGGCCGCCCAGGCGGCCCCCGCGCTGACCATCGCAGCGCCGACGTCCCAGCCGTCGGTCTTGCAGACCGCCAGGGTCACGCCGGAGCGATCCTTTCCACGCGGGTTGCATTCGAGGCGGCGTCCCTGGACCAGCGTGCGGAGCGTCCTGGCCGCCTCCTGTCCTGCCGCCCAGCCGTCGTCGCAGGTCTGGCGAATATCAGGTGCGTCGATGCCCCAGAGCCGAACCGTCGTGGCGCCGACGGTGATCGTGTTGCCGTCGGGAATCGTCTGGGCACTCGCGGGCAGGGCAAGCAGAAGCAGTGCAAGTGCCGTGCGGCTCACGTATATTTCCGCACGTCGTCGATCACCTTGCCGTCGTTGGGCAGGGACTTCATGCCGACGAATTCCACCTTGCCCCCCACCTTGCAGACGGTGCGGATAGTGCCTTCCATCGCCTTCTCGAGGTCGGGCGACGGGGAAGGGGCTTCGACCTTGAGCGTCATCACGTCGGCCTGGTTCACCCAGTCGCTGTTCCCGGACATCTCAAGTTTCAACGAGGAG
>CAYZQZ010000564.1:0-2700 GCA_964480235.1 uncultured Reyranella sp.
GAGGCCTGGGTGCGCCTGCGCAAGAAGCCGACATTTCGGGCGTCGGCGAGCGTGCGCTTCAATGACTTCTTCTCCGGTGCCGACGCCGTGCGCGACATTACCCAGGCCGGCCTCTATCCCGCCAACTGCCGCCTGCTCGAGGCGCGCGAGGCGCTGCCCAACATCCCTTGGGACAGCACCGAGGCGGTGCTGGTGCTGGCCTTCGAGGGCGCGGACCACCCGCTCGACGCGTGGATGAAGCGGGCATTGGAGATCTGCGAGGCGCATGGCGGCAGGGCCGATCCCAACGCGGCCGACGACGAGAACGCCCACCGCTCGGGGGCCGCCGGCGCCTGGCGCAACAAGTTCATCCGCGCGCCGCACTACAGCGAGCACGCCGCGGCGCGCGGAATCCTTTCATCGACCTTCGAGACGTCGATGACCTGGGAACGCATGCGCGACTTCCACACCAAGATCACGAAGATCACCCGGGACACGATCAAGCGGGTCACGGGCCGCGACGGTTTCGTCACCTGCCGCTTCACCCACGTCTATCCCGACGGCCCGTGCCTCTATTTCACGTTTGGCGGGCTACTGGACAAGCGCAAGCAGCTCGAGCAGTTCATGGAAGTTCTCACGACCTGCACTGCCGCGACGGTCGAGCATGGCGGCACCACCACGCACCATCACGCGGTCGGCCGCTTCCACCGGCCGTTCTACGACAAGCAGCGGCCGGAACTGTTCGCCAGGGCATTGCGCGGCGCCAAGCGCGAGCTCGACCCCAAAGGCATGATGAATCCGGGCGTATTGATCGATCCGTAGGACCGCCGTCGGGGGCGCCTGCGTTGGCACCCTCCGGGAAACCTGTCACAGTCTCGGCGCTGGCACGGCGAGACCCTTCCTGGTTGCTCTTTCGATCATCATTCCGAGCTTCAATCGCCTGTGGTCGTTGCCCAAAGCGATAGACTCCTGCCGCGGCACGACCTGTTCCCACGAAATCATCGTCGTCGACGACGGCAGCAGCGACGGCACCTCGGCATGGCTGGCGACACAGCGCGACGTGGTCGCCATCCGCACCGAGAACTGGGGCAAGGACTGGGCGGTCAATACCGGCTTCGCCCGGGCGCAGGGACGATATGTCCGTTTCCTCGATTCCGACGATTGGCTCGAGGCCGGTGCAAACGACGCACAGATCGCGATCGCCGAGGAGACCGGTGCAGACATCGTGCTGGGCGACTACCGGACCTTCGACGATCGCACCGGAGAGTCGACGGGCGCGACGCTGGCGCCGAACGACGACTTCATCGCCCAGCAGCTCGGCGAGGGCGAATACTCGCACTATTCTGCATTCCTGTTCCGGCGCGAGTTCATCAAGTACATTCCGCATCGGCCGGAATTTCTTGCCGTCGACGATCGCATGTTCGTGCTCGAGGCGGCGCTGCGCTATCCGCGGCTCGCGACCTATTCGGGCGCGGTGCTGGTGCATCGCCATCACGATCGCGGCCGTCTGCAGGCGCCGATCACGATGCAGGCCGAGATCCCGATCGTGCGGGCCGAACACGCAATCTACCGGAAGGTCATGGCGCAGCTGCAGGAACGCAACGAGCTGACCGGGCGGCGCAAACGCGCACTGGCCGGCCTGTTGTGGCCACTGGCCCACCGCATGGCCCGGCACGATCTCGAGGAAGCCGTCGGCATCGTTCGCGAAGTCTACCGTCTCGATCCCGCGTTCGAGATCCCCGGTACGGGTCTGCTGCCCGCTCTCTACCGTCGATTCGGCTTTCGCCTCGTGTCGCTGCTGTTGCGCGCCCGCCGTCAGCTCGTCTGGCCCCTGGAAGACCTGCGCCGCTGAAGCGACGGGATCAGGCCGCCAATACCGCGCGCGGTTCGGCGCGGCGGTAGCTCAAGGCCTCGGCAATGTGCAGGCGGCGGACGGCATCGGAGCCATCGAGATCGGCCAGGGTGCGCGCCACGCGCAGCGTGCGATGCCAGGCGCGCGCCGACAGACCCAGACGTTCGGCCGCCCGGGTGAGCAGCGCACGGCCCTCGGCATCAGGCTCGGCGATGGCGGCGAGCAGGGTGCCGTCGGTGTCGGCATTGCAGCGCGGTTTTGACCAACCGCGCGCCAGATCTGCCAGCAGCCCGGCGGTCGGCTCGGACTCCACTTCCGAGATCCGGCCCTTGCGCGCGAGCGCGGCCAGGCGCTCACGCTGGACAGCGCGCGCCGCGGCGACCCGGGCCGCGACATCGGCCGAGCCTTCGGCCGGCGGCGGCAAAGCGAGATCGGCGGCGGCAACCTTGGGCACATCGATGCAGAGATCAATGCGGTCAAGCAACGGACCCGAGAGCTTGCCCTGATAATCGACGCCGCAGCGTGGAGCGCGGCCGCAGCGCGCGCTCGCCTCCATGAGATGGCCGCAGCGGCACGGGTTCATCGCCGCCACGAGCTGAAACCGTGCCGGATAAGTGACGTGCGCGGCGGCGCGAGAGACGGTGACCCGGCCGGTCTCGATCGGTTGGCGCAGTGCCTCCAGGGTGGCGCGATTGAATTCCGGCAGCTCATCGAGGAACAGCACGCCGTGATGGGCCAGCGAGACTTCGCCCGGACGGGCGCGGGCGCCACCACCGATCAGCGCCTGCAGGGTCGCCGAGTGATGCGGATCGCGGAACACACGACGGCGGCTGAGCCGGCCATCGCCCGTCTCGCCCGCCAGGGAGCGC
>CAYZQZ010000565.1:0-2698 GCA_964480235.1 uncultured Reyranella sp.
AACGACGGCCGCATCGTGGCGACCTACGACAAGGTCCATTTGGTGCCACTCGGGGAGTACATCCCCTTCCATCGCCAGCTCGCGCCAGTTTCGGGTTTGGTCGGCCGCGGTTCGTTCGAGGAGGGGCCGGGCCCTGCGACGCTTGTCTTGCCGGGTCTGCCCGCTGTGGCGCCGATGATCTGCTACGAGGTGATTTTCCCTGGTGCCATCGTCGATTCCGGCAGCCGGCCGCGCTGGCTGGTCAACATCACCAACGATGCGTGGTTCGGCCTATCGACCGGTCCCTATCAGCATCTGGCGAGCGCTCGCCTGCGCGCCGTCGAAGAAGGACTGCCCATGATCCGGGCCGCCAATACTGGCGTGTCTGCGGTAATCGACTCGTATGGTCGGGTCCTCGCCATGCTGGACATGGAGCAGGAAGGGGTGATCGACCATGCGTTGCCACCGGCACGTGTGGCCACCCCCTACAGCCGCTGGGGTGACGGCACGTTGCTCTTGGTCCTCGTCAGCCTGCTCGGCCTCGTGGCCTTCAAGCGGCCCTAATCGGGCGTCCCAATGCGCGGAGGATTTGCGCGGATTCACTGAGCAATGTTCAGCTTGCATTGTCCCGAGGGCGGGCATATGTCATATGCAGTCATGGCGAGTAGATATGCATTTTTGCACCTCTCAAGTGGAGTGCAAGGCACAATCGGAAGGTGAAATTGTCATTCGCCTTGTCTACGCATTGGCACTAAACGCCGACGACAAAATCAAGAACGAGAAGGAACAGAGCCATGGCGAGATCTCACCCGGTTGATGTGCATGTTGGGTCCCGGATGCGTCAGCGCCGCACACTGCTCGGGATGAGCCAGGAAAAGCTCGGCACGGCCGTTGGCCTCACCTTCCAGCAGATTCAGAAATACGAACGCGGGTCAAACCGCATCGGTTCGAGCCGCCTCTTCGAGTTTGCCAAGGTGCTCGACGTGCCGGTGTCCTATTTCTTCGACGAAATGCCGTCGAACGCGCTCGCTGGCCGCCCGATGTCGGGCCGCGGCCGCAAGGGCGGTTTCGGCGAAGCGGCCACTCCGTTCGAGCAGGAGAAGGATCCGCTGATCAAGCGTGAGACACTCGAACTTGTGCGGGCCTACTACAAGATTCGCGAGAGCCGCGTTCGCAAGCGCATCTTCGAGATGGTTAAGGCAGTGGGCGCGGCGAGTCATGCCGAGGTCCTGGGCGGCCGCAAGGGACGATAAAAGGGCCGCTACCGGCCCGATGCCCGAGTGCGGGCGGGCAAAAGGCCGCGATCGGGCCCCATAGTGGGTCTTGATTTCCCCTGACATTTAGAGTTTTTTGCGGCGCGACATGGCGATCCGGCCTCCGGAGGTCGTGTCGCCGCGGACGGATTTGGACGACTTGCCACCGCGTCAACAAAGGCTAAGCCGGACGTGCGGCTCATCCGCCCTGCCCGGAGTCCAGTGACATCTCTCGGGAGGGCAGCTGTGGCGCTCAAGGACTACATCTTCACCAGTGAATCGGTTTCCGAAGGCCATCCGGACAAGGTCTGCGACCAGATCTCGGACGCGATCCTCGACGCCTTCATCGCCAACGACGTCAAGCTCGGCATCGCCGACGAAAGCCACGTCAACACCCGCCTGGGCTGCGAGACCCTGGCGACGACCAACAAGATCGTGGTCGCCGGCGAGGGCCGCGCCACCGAGCCGTACATGAAGAAGTTCGGCAAACACACCATCGTCAATCGCGAGGCGATCTCCGAGATCGCGCGCAACGTGGTGCGAGAGATCGGCTACGACCAGGACGGGTTCTCCTTCCACGGCGCAGACGTCGAGGTGCTGCTGCACGGCCAGTCACCCGACATCGCCATGGGCGTCAACGCCAAGAAGATGAAAGGCAACCTCGGCGAGCAGGAAGGCGCGGGCGACCAGGGCCTGATGTTCGGCTTCGCCTGCCGCGACTCCGAGGAGTACGAGAAGAACTCCTTCATGCCGGCGCCGATCTACTTCAGCCACAAGATTCTCGAGGTGCTGAGCCAGGCGCGCCGCTCCGGCGAGCTGCCCGACCTGCAGCCGGATGCCAAGAGCCAGGTTACGGTGCGCTACGTGAATGGCAAGGCGGTCGGCGCGACCAAGGTCGTGGTCTCCACGCAGCATCGCGAAGCCACGGCTAAGGGCAAGAAGTACAACTCCGGCATGATCAAGGAGATGATCGCCGCTCATGTCGCCAAGGCGATGCCGGATGGTTGGATGCCGAAGAAGGCTGCCGACTTCTTCGTCAATCCGACCGGCAATTTCGTCGTCGGCGGTCCCGACGGCGATTGCGGCCTGACCGGCCGCAAGATCATCGTCGACACCTATGGCGGCTATGCTCCGCACGGCGGCGGCGCCTTCTCGGGCAAGGACCCGACCAAGGTTGACCGTTCGGCCGCCTATATCAGCCGCTACCTCGCCAAGAACGTCGTCGCCGCCGGCCTTGCCACGCGCTGCACGATCCAGTTGGCCTATGCGATCGGCGTGTCAAAGCCGCTTTCGCTGTATGTCGATACGCACGAGACCGGCACTGTGGGCGATGACAAGATCGAAGCCGCGATCCTGGGCCTGCCCAAGCTGGGCGGCCTGACCCCGCGCTCGATCCGCACCCACCTGGGCCTGAACAAGCCGATCTACAAGCCGACCGCGGCCTATGGCCACTTCGGCCGCAAGGC
>CAYZQZ010000566.1:0-2695 GCA_964480235.1 uncultured Reyranella sp.
CGATGGTGCCGTCCTTCTTCATGCAGTCGAGCGCATCCTGAAGCTGGGCGCGCAGCTGCGGCTTGTCCTTCGGCACCGGCGCTGCCCAGTGAGCGCGCGTCTCGGCGAGTTCGAGATCGGCCACGAATTGCGGGTTCTTCGACGCGGTGTAGACGATCACGGTGTTGCCGCCGAGCGTCGCGTAGGCGCGGCCCGAGAGCACAGCCTGGGTGGCGTCGGGCTGCGTATCGTAGGCCTGTACGGTGAACCCGTACTTCTCGCCCATCTGCTTGGAGAGCGTCTCGTAGGGCGTGCCCTTGTTGACGGCGACAGCCTTGCCCTTGAGGTCTTCCCAGCTCTTGATCGGCGCGGAGCCCTTCTTGATGCCGAACTGGAACGCGGTCCACAGATAGCCCGCGGTGAACAGCATGTTCTCGGCGCGCTCCTTGGTCACAGTGGTCGGCGCCGCGATGAAATCGTAGCGGCCGGCCTGCATGCCCGGGATCAGCGTCGAAAAGCTCACCGCGTCGATGGTGATGTCGCGCTTCATGCGCTTGGCCACCTCGGTGAACAGGTCTATCTGGAAGCCTTCCACACCGCCGCCCAGCTTGGGCATGGCATGCGGCGCGAAGGTGCCGTCGACGCCGGTGCGCAGCGGCGGCAACTTATCCTGTGCCAGAGCTGGCGCGGCACAGAGCAGAACGGCCGCGGCAACCGCGGCGAAACGGCGTTTCATCAGCAAGACCCCTTTCATCAATCCCCAGCCCTCGACGTTAGATCAGTGGTTGTTGATTAGCAATTTAGAGGCCATCTTTCGCGCGTGGCCCCCGCAGATCGCATTCTCGTCATCAACCCGAATTCGACCGAAGCCGTGACCCAGGGCATCGACGCAGCGATGGAACCGCTCCGCATCGCCGGCGGCCCCGCCATCGAGTGCGTGACCCTGAAGGAAGGCCCACCGGGCATCCAGACCCAGGCCGACGTCGAGAGCGTGGTCGCGCCGATCGGCAATATGGTGCGCAGCCGAGACAACGACTGCTCGGCCTTCGTGATCGCCTGCTACTCCGATCCCGGCCTCCATGCCGCTCGGGAAGTCACGACCAAACCGGTCCTGGGCATCGCCGAGTGCGGCATCCTGACGGCGATGACGCTGGGGCAGCGCTTCGGCGTGATTTCGATCCTGAAGAAGTCGATCCCGCGCCACTTGCGCTATGTTGGCCAGATGGGCGTCGCAGATCGCATGGCCGGCGATCGCGCGATCGGACTGGGCGTCACCGAACTTTCCAACGAAGCGATCACTTTCGCCCGGATGGCCGAGGTTGCCGCCGAACTTCGCGATGCGGACGGCGCCGATGTGTTGGTCATGGGCTGCGCCGGCATGGCCCGCTACCGCGACCGCCTGCAGCGCCATGTCGGTCTGCCGGTCGTCGAGCCCAGCCAGGCGGCTGTGTCGATGGCGATCGGCCGGACCAGGCTGGGGTGGGCCTGATCCCTTTCCTCCCCATTCATATGGGGAGGTGTCGTCATACGACGACGGAGGGGTCAAAAGCCCCGCGCTCACTGCTCATGACCCCATCGCCCGCGTAAGGCACGGGCACTTCCCCATGCGAATGGGGAAGAACGCTCCTACTCCGCCGCCGCCTTCACCACCGGCGCGGCCGGGAAGTCCAGACGATCGTCGGTGCGGCAGTACCGGTCGGCGAACATGCGGCCGATCGGGTGGTACTTTTCCATATAAACCCGCATCGCCTTGGGGTCCCACAACTCGTCGCGGATGTGGAAGCGCGTGCCCTCGCCGATGATCAGCTGGCGCTCGTCCTTTACATTGATGATTTGCCAGGTCTTGCATTCCATCGCCCACGGCGCATCGGCCAGACGCGGCACCTTTACGTCCTGCGATGGCGCCAGCTTGAGGCCGACATAGTCGGGCTCGCTGACGTTCGGCGGAAAATCACCGCTCGAGTTGTGCATCTGCAGGGCCAGCGGCTCGTCGGGGATATGGACGACGAACTCGTTGGTCCGCTGGATGTTGATCCAGGTGTCCTTGAGGCGTCCATCCGGCCGCTTGTTGATCGCGAACATGATCAGCGGCGGGTCCTCGCCGAACACGTTGAAGAAGCTGAAGGGTGCGGCATTCACCACGCCGGTCGGGCCGAGCGTGGTCACCCAGGCGATCGGGCGCGGCAGCACGAAGGCGGTCAGGATCTTGTAACGGTCGCGTGGATTGAGTTCGGTCGCGGCGTATTGCATCGCTCGGTCCTTCAGTTTGCCAGGTCGATCTCGACGCCTGTGCGCTCAGAGATCAGCTTGTAATGCTCGGGGCGGCGGTGCTTGGCGAAGTTGAATGTCGTGTTGCGGATGTACTCGCCCAGCGCCAGGTCGCAGTCGTAGGAGATGACCTCGTCTTCCTCGGTCGTGCCCTTGGCAACGACCTCGCCGGTTGGCGCCACGATCACCGAGCCGCCGTGGAGCCAGAAGCCGTCTTCCTTGCCGGCCTTGGCGGTCGCGATCACCCAGATGCCGTTCTGGTAGGCCGCGGCCTGCAGCGACAGCATGTGATGGAACACGCGCAGGTAGGGCGGCTCATGCGGCGCGTAGACGTTGTCGCTCGGCGTATTGTACCCCAGCACGACCATCTCGGCGCCCTTCAGGCTCATGACGCGGAAGGTCTCGGGCCAGCGCCGGTCGTTGCAGATGCACTGCCCGATGCGAACCT
>CAYZQZ010000567.1:0-2692 GCA_964480235.1 uncultured Reyranella sp.
CCAACGTCCGAGCGCTGGTCACGGCGATCAACCGTGCCAAGCCGTCGGGCGCCACGGGCACCTTCATCAAGAAGGTGTCGATCAGTTCGACTATGGGTCCGGGCGTCAAGCTCGACCCGGCCACCGCGATCAACCAGTAACGGTCGCGTCGAGGCAACGTCATCGAGTTTCCGGCGTCCGCCACCCGGCGGGCGCTGGAGGGAGCGAGAGACCGCAAGGTTTCGAACTCCACCTGTCCGAGACCGCCGGTGCTTCACCTTTCGGGGTGGGCCTAATGGGGAAACCCGCCAGCGCAGACGGGGGCAAGGGAATCACGGCGGGCGCTGGTGCGTCCGTGGCGAGGCCCGAACTTCCGGGGCAGGCGAGCAAGGCCATCCGCCTTCGTTCGCGTGAACCGCTAACGGAGGCTGTGGTCTTAACGCAGCCGGTCCGATCCGGATCCCCCGGGTTGGACTTTTGTTGGAGAAAGCCGTGAATCGTTCGGAAAAGGCCGAGGCGATCGCCGAGCTGAACCAGACCTTCAAGGGCGCCAACCTGGTGGTGATCACTCGCCAATCAGGTCTGACGGTCCAGGAAGTGACGGACCTGCGCCGCAAGGTGCGGGCAGCCGGTGCAAGCTACAAGGTCGCCAAGAACAGGCTCACGCTGCGTGCCCTCGAGGGCACGCCCTTCACGGCGCTCGGTCCCATGTTCAAGGGCCCGACCGCCATCGCCTACTCCAAGGATCCGGTCGCTGCGGCGAAGGTCATCGCGGCCTTCGCCAAGGACAACGAGAAGCTGACGATCGTCGGCGGTTCGCTGGGCGAGAAGACTCTGGATGTCGCTGGCATCCAGGCGCTCGCCACGCTGCCGTCGCTCGACGCTCTGCGCGGCAAGATCATCGGTCTCCTCCAGGCGCCTGCGACGAAGATCGCCGGTGTGCTGGCGGCGCCCGCCGGTCAGGTCGCTCGTGTTATCGGCGCATACGGAGCCAAGGGAGACGGCGCGAAGGCCGCGTAGGTCTTTCGGCATCACGTTCAACCACCGTTTTGAAGTTCGGGAATTCAGGAGAGATAAATGGCTAATCTGGAAAAGCTGGTCGAAGAGCTTTCGGCCCTGACGGTCCTCGAGGCCGCTGAGCTCAGCAAGCTGCTGGAAGAGAAGTGGGGCGTCAGCGCCGCCGCTCCGGTCGCCGTTGCCGCCGCCGGCGGTGCCGCTGCCGCTCCGGCTGCCGAAGCCAAGGACGAGTTCACCGTCGTCCTCGCCGCTGCCGGCGACAAGAAGATCAACGTCATCAAGGTGGTGCGCGAGATCACCGGCCTCGGCCTCAAGGAAGCCAAGGACCTGGTCGAGGGCGCGCCGAAGCCGGTCAAGGATGGCGTGCCGAAGGCGGACGCCGAGAAGCTCAAGGCCAAGCTCGAGGCCGAGGGCGCCAAGGTCGAACTCAAGTAAATCGCTACCGGGTGGGCCGGTCCTTCGGGACCGGCCCGTTCGGGCTACTTCTCCAAGCGGTCCTCGCGGACCGCTTCGACAAGTGGCCCTCTGCAACGGATGGGACGAGCGGCTGGCGGGCCGTGAGTTCCGAGAAAGCAGCGGGTGTTTTCACCGCCCTTGAACCTATCGAGGACGCAGGATGGCCACGGCCTTCAACACGCGCAAACGGATCCGTCGTTTCTTCGGCCACATCGAATCCGTGGCGCCGATGCCAAACCTCATCGAGGTCCAGAAGAGCTCCTACGAGAGCTTCCTGCAACGCGTCACGCCAGCGGCCAAGCGCACGCAGTCGGGCCTGCAGGAGGTCTTCCGCGGGGTGTTCCCGATCAAGGACTTCGCCGAACGCGCCAGCCTCGAGTTCGTGAAGTACGAGTTCGAAGAGCCCAAGTACGACGTCGAGGAGTGCCAGCAGCGCGGCATCACCTACGCCGCTCCGCTCAAGGTCACGTTGCAGCTCGTGGTGTGGGACATCGACGAGGAAGCCGGCTCCCGCTCGATCCGCGATATCAAGGAGCAGGACGTCTACATGGGCGACATGCCGCTCATGACCGACAACGGCACCTTTATCGTCAACGGCACCGAGCGCGTGATCGTCAGCCAGATGCATCGCTCGCCGGGCGTCTTCTTCGACCACGACAAGGGCAAGACCCACAGCTCGGGCAAGTACCTGTTCGCCGCCCGCATCATCCCGTACCGCGGCTCGTGGCTCGACTTTGAGTTCGACGCCAAGGACCTGATCCACGTCCGCATCGACCGTCGCCGCAAGATCCACGTGACGACGCTGCTGCTTGCGCTCGACAACGACGCGACCGCGAAGAAGCGCGCCTCGGCGGCGGCCAAGGGCCAGCAGCTCGATCCGGGCGAGGCCCAGGGCCTGTCGCCGGAGGAAATCCTCGCGGCGTTCTACGGCCAGGTCGTCTACAAGCGCGACAAGGAGGGCTGGAACACCGGCTTCGACGGCGAGTCGATGAAGGGCGTCAAGCTCACCCACGGCCTGGTCAACGCCAAGACCGGCAAGACCGTGGCCGAGGCCGGCGCCAAGATGACGCCGCGCCTGCTCAATCGTCTCAAGGAGGCGGGTCTCAAGGAGATCCGCGTGTCGTCCGAGGAGCTGATCGGCCGCTACGCCGCCGTCGACGTGATCAACGAGAAGACCGGCGAGATCTATGTCGAGGCTGGCCAGGAAATCACCCAGGCCGTGCTCGACCTGTTCGACGAG
>CAYZQZ010000568.1:0-2674 GCA_964480235.1 uncultured Reyranella sp.
AAGCAGATCGAGGCCAACGGGCTGAAGGAAGGCGAACTCGACATCGCGGACGAGGCGGTGCGCGACCTGGTGCGTTACTACACGCGCGAGGCGGGCGTCCGTAACCTCGAGCGCGAGATCGCCAACCTGGCGCGCAAGGCGACCAAGGAAATCCTCATGAAGGGGACATCCAAGGTGAAAGTGCGGGCCAAGAACCTCGACAAATATGCCGGCGTCCGCCGGTTCCGCTTCGGCGAGGCCGAGCTCGAGGATCTGGTGGGCATCACCACGGGCCTCGCATGGACCGAGGTCGGCGGCGAGTTGCTGCAAATCGAGGCCGTGCTGGTTCCGGGCCGCGGACGGGTCACCGTCACCGGCAAGCTGGGCGACGTGATGCAGGAGTCGGTGCAGGCGGCGAACGCCTATGTCCGCTCTCGCGCGGCGGCGTTCGGTATCAAGCAGGGCATCTTCGAGAAGCGGGACATCCATGTGCACGTGCCGGAAGGCGCCACGCCCAAGGACGGTCCGTCGGCCGGTGTCGGCATGATCACGTCGATCGTCTCGGCGCTCACCGGAATCGCCATCCGCAAGGATGTCGCCATGACGGGCGAGATCAGCCTGCGCGGGCGGGTGCTGCCGATCGGCGGTCTCAAGGAGAAGCTGCTGGCCGCCCTGCGCGGCGGTCTCAAGACCGTACTGATCCCGAAGGAGAACGAGCGCGATCTGCCGGAAATCCCCGACAACGTGAAGAAGGGGCTGGAGATCGTTCCGGTCTCCACAGTCGACGAGGTGCTGGCACGGGCGCTGATCAAGCCGCTGGTGCCGGTCGAGTGGCCGAACGACCTCGAGGCCGTGACCAAGAAGCCGGAAGGCGAGGCGATCGTCGCCCACTGACCGCGAATAGCGCTGAAATCCAAGGCGAAGCCCCGGAGCGATCCGGGGCTTCGTCGTTTGGCGCCCTACCATCGATGAGGGTATTTCTGGCCTGGACCCCCAAAATCTGGTGTTCCTCGTTGACGCCGTTTTCACGCCGACCTTAGACTTGAAACTGCCCGCTCGCGTCCGACTTCAGAGGCCTGCCCCGTGAACAAGAACGACTTGATCGCCGCTGTTGCCGCTTCGACCAACCTGTCGAAGACCGATGCCGCCAATGCGATCGACTCGATGCTGAAGGTGATCACCAAGTCGCTGAAGAAGAAGGAGAAGGTCCTGCTGGTCGGGTTCGGCACCTTCCAGGTGTCCCGGCGCAAGGCGATCGAGGGCCGCAATCCGCAGAACGGCGAGAAGATCAAGATTCCCGCCTCGAACGTGCCGCGCTTCAAGGCGAGCAAGGCGCTCAAGGATGCGATCAACTAGCGTTTCATGAGAAGGCTCTCCCGCGGAGCGCTGCGCGCTCGGGAGGATGGTGGGCGATGACGGGATCGAACCGCCGACCAGTCCCGTGTAAAGGGAATGCTCTACCGCTGAGCTAATCGCCCGGCGGCGTTCCTAGCACATCATACGGCTGAAACCGCAAGTCCCTGCGTCGCGTTTGGGTCATTCGACGCCTGTCGGCGCCGGTTCGCTCGTGCTGTGCGGAAAGATTAGGTATTTCGGGCACTTACGCACTCTTTCGCGGGTGCGGTATGCTTGACACCCCATGCATGGGCCTTTATCTCTCCGCGCGCCGTTTGGGGCTTTTGCGGGCGTAGTTCAGTTGGTTAGAACGCCGGCCTGTCACGCCGGAGGTCGCGGGTTCGAGTCCCGTCGCTCGCGCCAGCCCCAGGGCTGGCGCGCCCCAGGGGAGGGGCGGGCCGCACGATGGCCCGACCAAGGGAAGGGGTGACGATGGAAGCGCTTCTGCGGGAATACCTTCCGATCCTGATCTTCCTTGGCCTCGCTTTCGCTCTCGTCTGCGCGATGGTCGGCGGCTCGTATCTCGTCGCCCGCCAGAATCCCAATTCCGAAAAGCTGTCGCCGTTCGAATGCGGCTTCCCGCCCTTCGACGATGCCCGCGGGCAGTTCGACGTGCGCTTCTATCTCGTCGCCATCCTCTTCATCATCTTCGACCTCGAGGTGGCATTCTTGTTTCCGTGGGCGGTGGCGCTGGGCGACATCGGCGTGTTCGGCTTCTGGTCGATGATGCTGTTCCTCGGCGTGCTGACCGTCGGCTTCATCTACGAATGGCGCAAGGGAGCCTTGGAATGGGAGTGATCGCTCCAGGCCAGGGCCTGAGCCGGCCGAGCACGGCCGCGGAGGCCGCTCTCTCGCGCGCGCTGAACGACGAACTGGCCGACAAGGGCTTCGTCGTTTCGCAACTCGACAAGCTCGTCACCTGGGCGCGCACCGGCTCGATGTGGGGGCTGACGTTCGGCCTGGCCTGCTGCGGCGTCGAGATGATCCACGCCTGGATGAGCCGTTACGACCTCGACCGCTTCGGCTTCGCGCCGATGCCTAGCCCGCGCTCGGCCGACGTCATGATCGTGGCCGGCACGCTGTGCAACAAGATGGCGCCGGCACTGCGCAAGATTTACGACCAGATGGCCGATCCCAAATACGTGATCTCGATGGGCTCGTGCGCCAACGGCGGCGGCTACTATCACTACAGCTACTCCGTCGTGCGCGGCTGCGACCGCATCGTGCCGGTCGACGTCTACGTTCCGGGCTGCCCGCCGACTGCCGAGGCGGTGCTGTACGGCATCCTGCAGCTGCAGAA
>CAYZQZ010000569.1:0-2668 GCA_964480235.1 uncultured Reyranella sp.
CTTTCGCGGTGTTCCACTAGGAGTTCGGCCGCCATGTCGGCATGACGCGCTACCTCAACATCGAGGAGGCGCACAGGAAGCTCGAGATCGGCTCGACCTGGTACGAACCCGCGGTTTGGGCCGGCGTGGTCAATCCCGAGTGCAAGTTCCTGTTGATGCGGCACGCCTTCGAGACGCTGAAGTTCCACCGTGTCGAGTTCAAGACCGATGCCCGCAACGCGCGCAGCCGCGCCGCCATACTGAAACTCGGCGCGCGCGAGGAAGGCATCTTCCGGAAGCACATGATCATGGCCGACGGCCATGTCCGCGACTCGGTGTGGTTCTCCGTCATCGACGACGAGTGGCCCGCCGTAAAGGCCGGCCTCGAGAAGAGAATCGCGACGTGACCGGGCCCGCATGACCCGCTACCTCGCCGTCCGCCTGGTCGAGATGGCGCTCACGATCGCGGCGATGAGTCTGATCATCTACGGGCTGATCGGGCTGATGCCGGGCGATCCGATCAACATGATGATCGCTGGCGATCCGCGCATGACCAGCGAGGATGCCGCGCGGCTGCGCGCGCTCTACGATCTCGACAAGCCGCTCCTGCAGCGATACCTCGCCTGGGCCTGGCAGGCGTTGCATGGTAATTTCGGCTACTCGCGCTCGTTCGGCCAGCCCGTGCTCGCCGTGCTCGGCCCCCGCCTCGCCAACACTGTGCAGCTCGCGGGACTCGCCTTCCTGATCTCCACCGCGATCGCCCTGCCGCTCGGCATGTGGGCAGCGCACCGCCCGCGGAGCCGCGCCGATTATCTGATCAACCTGTTCTGCTTCGCCGGCATTTCCATGCCACCGTTCTGGCTGGCGCTGCTGCTGATCACGCTTTTCGCCGTGACGCTGGGCTGGCTGCCGGCGGGCGGCATGGCCGATCTTCGCGCCGGCGCCGGATGGCTCGACGCCCTGGGACAGACGCTGCGCTATCTCGTGCTGCCAGTGGCGACGCTGACAGCCCTGCAGCTCGGCGCCTACACCCGCTACATGCGCGGCGCCATGATCGAGGCGCTGCGCCAGGACTACATTCGCACCGCCCGCGCCAAAGGCGTGCCCGACGGACGGGTGCTGTGGGGACATGCTTTCGCCAATGCGCTCGCCCCGGTGTTGACCGTGCTCGCCCTGTCGTTCGGCGGGCTGGTTTCCGGCGCGGTGATCACCGAGACAGTGTTCGCCTGGCCGGGTATGGGCAAGGCGATCTACCAGGCCATCCTCGACAACGACTACAACCTCGCTCTGGTCGGCCTGCTTCTCGCGACCCTCGCCACCATGCTCGGCAACCTGCTGGCCGACCTCGCCTACGCCTGGGTCGACCCGCGGGTCAGCCTGGCAGAGAAGGAATCGTGAGAAAGTCGTCTCTTCCCCATTCGGATGAGGAAGTGCCCGCGTCTTACGCAGGCGAAGGGGTCATGACCCCTTCGTCGCGCTGTGAGCGCGACACCTCCCCATGTGAACTGGGAGGAAAGCGCCCATGAGCATCTCCTCCGCCTCCCCGTCCGCCCTCGTCTGGCGGCGCCTGCAGCGTCATCGTCTGGCGAAGGTGTCGCTGGCGTTCCTTGCCACGATGCTGGTGTTGTCGCTGGCGGCCCCTCTGATCGCCGAGCTGCGTGGCATCGACCCGACCGCGACCGACCTTTTGCGCCGGCTCGAGCCACCCTCGGCCCGGAACTGGCTCGGTACCGACGATCTTGGTCGCGATCTGCTGCAGCGTCTGCTCGACGGCGGCCGCGTGTCGATGCTGGTAGGCCTGTCAGGCGCCGCGCTCTCGGCGTTGCTCGGCGCGCTGATCGGCGTGGTCGCGGGCTATCGCGGCGGCCGGCTCGACGCCCTTTTGATGCGCTTCACGGACGGCGTGATCGCCCTGCCGCTGCTTCCGCTGCTGATCGTGCTGGCGGCGATCGATCCCGCAAAGCTCGGCATCCCGACGTCGGTCGCCCAGTCCGAGACATTCGCGCTTTATCGCATCGTCGCCATCGTGGCGCTCACCGGCTGGACCACCGCCGCCCGTCTGGTCCGCGCCGAGACCCTTTCGCTGAAACAGCGCGACTTCGCCCGGGCGGCGCAGGCACTTGGCGCCCGGCCGGCGCGCATCATGTTCCGCCACATCCTGCCCAATGCCGCGGGCTCGCTGGTGGTCGCCACCACCATGTCGGCCGGCACGCTCATTCTTCTCGAATCGACCCTGTCCTACCTCGGCCTCGGCACCCAGCCACCCGCCGCGAGCTGGGGCAACATGCTGACCGGCGCTCAGGAGTTGCTTCAGGACGCTCCCATCCTGGCTTTGTGGCCTGGGTTGCTGATCTTCCTCACCGTAATTGCCTGCAATTTTCTCGGCGACGGATTGCAGGATGCTTTGGATCCGAGGAGTGAACGGCGTACGTGACGCCGTTCACTCCTCGGATCCGGCGGGTGCGTTGGGCTAGGCGTGCCCTGCACGCCGATTGGCGCGAAGCGCCAAAGCCTAGCGCCCGCGCAGTTCCCCTTGCGCACGTTCAAGCCGCCTTTCCACACACCCCCTGACGAAAGGCTCCCGTAAGCCCTCGGCCCTACTGCTGGATCGCACCCGACGATGCAGATCAGCCACCTGTCAACGCCGGAGTAAAATTGCATCGGCTGGCCGGAGTAAAAGTACATCACG
>CAYZQZ010000570.1:0-2661 GCA_964480235.1 uncultured Reyranella sp.
GAGGGCGTGACCACCGGCACACCGATCGCCTTGCACATCGACAACGTCGATCAGCGCAGCAGAGACTATGGCGAGATCAAGGACCAGTTCCGGCCGAGCCACGCCGACTACACCTATTTCAAGAAGTATGGGGTCCGCGACTATCGCGGCGGCGGCCGCCAGTCGGCGCGTGAGACGGCCGTGCGGGTTGCCGCCGGCGCCATTGCGCGCAAGATCCTGGGCGATTCAGTCAGGATCCGCGGCGCGGTGGTTCAGCTCGGCAGCCAGAAAGTCGACCGCACCAAGTGGGACTGGGACGCCACGGCCGACAATCCTTTCTGGTGTCCCGATCGCCAGGCAGCGCAGGGCTGGGAAGGCTATCTCGACGACGTGCGCAAGCGCGGCAGTTCGTGCGGCGCGGTGATCGAGGTTGTGGCCACCGGCGTTCCGGTGGGTCTCGGAGATCCGATCTACGACAAGCTCGACGCCGACCTCGCCAAGGCGCTGATGAGCATCAACGCCGTGAAGGGCGTTGAGATCGGCGACGGCTTCGCCACTGCGGCGATGAGCGGCGAGGAGAACGCCGACGAGATGCGCATGAAGGCCGGCCAACCGGTGTTCCTCGCCAATCACGCCGGCGGCATCCTCGGCGGCATCTCGACCGGCCAGGAGATCGTCTGCCGGCTGGCCGTGAAGCCCACCAGTTCGATACTCTCGACCGTGCGATCGGTCGACCGGTTCGGCAAGGAAGTCGAACTGCGGACCAAGGGACGCCACGATCCCTGCGTCGGCATCCGGGCCACGCCGGTGGCCGAGGCTATGGTGGCGGTCGTGCTGGCCGACCACCTGTTGCGCCACAAAGCCCAGAACGCCTGATCGTGGAAGTCCGGTATGGGCGGTTGCACAATGCGAGCCTGGCGGTCATCGCCGTCGGCATGGTGGTGGTCGCGATATCGCATTTCATGAACAAGCCCGAGACCTCGCCAACCCTGAACTTCAACGATCCCCGCTTCGTGCTGTTCGCGGGTCTCGCCATCGCCATGGTGTTCTTCGCCTGGCAGGGCGCCAGCCGCTTTGCCAACCGCGAGCCGCAGATCGTGATCGACCGCGAGGGCATCCGATTCGGCTTCGGCCGCAACAAGCGCATTGCCTGGAAGGACGTGCAGTGGGCCCGGATGGGCCGTGTGGCGCTGCGCCCCGCCCTGCAACTCGGCATCGCTCCGGAAGCCTTTGTCGCCGCCGATCTCAGGCTCTCGCAGTGGAGCCTCGATGACAGCCTGCGTCCGGTCCGCGGCATGCCCTCGGCACTGCTGGTGCGCGACAACGGCCTTGATACGAGAGCCTCGGCCATGCTTGACGCCATCAAGGCGGTTCGGCCGAATCTCATCCGGTCCTGACCCTATCGGGAGTGCCCACGATGCGCCGATACCTCGTTGGCCTGTTCGCCACCATCGGCGCGCTGACCTTGCTGACAATCGGCGGGCTGGCCGTGGCAGCTCTGATCTGGATGCCCAGCAGCAGCAACCGCGCCCTTCCCGGCTCGATGGTCGTTTCGCTCGACCTGCGCCGCCTGCCGCCGGAAATGGTCTCTACCGACCTGCTGGGCGGGCTGTGGCGCGGCTCGCGTGACATGACCGATACCCTCGAGACCTTGTGGCGCGCCGCCGACGACTCGCGGGTCAAGGGTCTCTTCATCGAGATCGGAGACGAACAGGGCGGTCTCGCCCGCATCCAGGAACTGCGCGATGCGATCCTGCGCCTGCGCGCCAAGGGCAAGTTCGCGGTCGGTTTCGCCGAGTCGCTGGGCGCCAGCGGAGAGCGCTTCGGGGACTACTATCTCGCTTCAGCCCTGGACGAGATCTGGCTGCAGCCGAGCGGCAGCTTCGGTGTCGCGGGCATCGCGATCGAAACGCCGTTCCTCAAGACCGGCCTCGACCGGCTCGGCGTGCAGATGGAGGGCGGCAAGCGTCACGAATACAAGAGTGCGCCCGACTCCTTCACCGAAAAGGGGTTCACCGCTCCGGCTCGCCGCAACCTGCAGCGCCTGATCGACAGCCTCTACGAACAATTTATCGCAGACGTGGCAGGCGAGCGTAAGCTCGAGCCCGCGAAGCTGCGCCAACTGGTCGACTCCGCGCCATTCGGTCCGCAGCGCGCGTTGGACGAAAATCTGGTCGACAAGCTCGGCTATCGCGCCGACGCCTGGGGTGCAGCCTGGCAGCGCGCCAGCACACGCAACACGGTCTCGCTCGACGACTATGCGGCCGAAGCGCCGCGGCGCAGTGCCGGCAGCACGATCGCTCTGGTGCGTGTCAGCGGCGCCATCGTCTCGGGGCGGGCGAGCGACAGCCCGTTCGACGAGGAGGCGCTGGCCAATGCGGAGGATGTGGTCGACGCGCTGGAATCGGCGGCCTCGACGCGAGACGTCAAGGCAATCGTCTTCCGGATCGACTCGCCCGGCGGTACCTATCCCGCCGCGGACGCCATGGCCGATGCTGTGGCGCGGGCGCGGGCCAGCGGCAAGCCCGTGGTCGTCTCGATGGGCGACGTCGCGGCCTCCGGCGGCTACCTCGCCGCGGTGCGGGCCGACGCGATCGTGGCACAGGCCACCACCATCACCGGTTCGATCGGCGTGTTCGGCATGTGGCCGGTCGCCGCCGACCTGCTGAAATCGCTCGGCAT
>CAYZQZ010000571.1:0-2652 GCA_964480235.1 uncultured Reyranella sp.
GAACTGACACGGCTGCTCAAGAACGTGACGGCGCCCGAGGTTCTCGCCAGCATGGAGAAGCACTGTCCGCAAGACAGCCGAAATGCCACAGCAAAGTCTGTGGCTGCCCTGAGAAGAATTGCCGCCGAGATCGGAGTCGAACTCGTCTAGAAGGAGGCCATGCGCTCCTTCTCCTTCGTCACGGTCGACGTTTTCACCGACCGCCGCTTCGGCGGCAACCCTCTCGCCGTATTCCCCGACGCCCGAGACCTGACCGACGCGGAGATGCAGGCGCTGGCTGCCGAGTTCAATCTCAGCGAGACCACCTTCGTGCTGCCGCCGGCCGATCCGGCGAACACCGCGCGGGTTCGCATCTTCAAGCGCAAGAGCGAGATGCCGTTCGCCGGCCACCCCAATGTCGGCACCGGCTGGGTACTCGCAAAGCAGGGGCGTGCGACCGGCGGCAAGCTGCGCTTCGAGGAGATCGCCGGCCTGGTCGAAATCGACGTGACCCCCGAGCTGGTGACGATCGCAGCCCCACAACCGCTGTCGCTGGGACCGGAGATGCCGGTCGAGTTGCTCGCAAACTGTGTCGGCCTCGCCGCCGGTGACATTGTCGTCAGGGCGCATCGGCCGGTCTCGGCGTCGGTCGGCAACTCGTTCGTGATCGCCGAAGTGACGGGCGACGCGCTGACGCGTGCCATCCCGGATCTCGGCCGCTTCAGCGAAGCTGCGACGCAATACACCGCGATGGGTCCGAACCGCCTGCCACTCTACCTGTACGCTCACGACGGCAAGCGCATCCGCACGCGCATGTTCTCGCCGCTGTCCGGGACGATCGAGGACGCCGCGACCGGCAGCGCCGCGACGCCGCTGGCGGCCTTGCTGCTGTCCCTCACGCCCGCCGCCGTGGCCGACTACGACCTGGTGCAGGGCGTCGAGATGGGGCGGCCGAGCCGCCTCGTCTGCTCGGCGTATCGCGCCTCCGACGGCATTCGTGCCAAGGTCGGCGGCAACTGCGTGCCGGTGCTGTCGGGTGACGTGGTCCTTTAGCCTGCCGGCTGAATGACGAAGCCTGCGCGGGGGAAGTGGACGACGACGTCGCCGACCTGCGCGTCACTGCGGCTGACGGAGATGCAATCACAGGTCAGCCCGACCAGTGTACCGGTCACCGGTACCTTGCCGGTGTCGTCCGGCGTGACGCTGACCTTCTGGCCGGCCTTGAACCCGCTCGGATCGTCGGCATCGATCTTGGCCGGCTCCGGCGTCGCGGCCTTGGCGACGGCGAGCGCCTCGGCGCCCGTCATTTCGCTGGGCTTGCCGCTGCCCATCGCCTTCATGCGCGCCGACCATTCGACGAGCTTGGGCAGCCGATCGAGCGGCGACGGCGTGTTGCCCTGCCCCATGCGGACCTGCAGGAACCACACCGGATTGTAGAGGGCGCAGTCGGCCAGGCAGGGCGCGGCGCCGAGCAGGAACGGCCGGCCGTCGCGCAACATCTGCTCGGCGAAGGCAAGTTGCGCATAGGTCTGGTCACGCGCGATTGGCTGCATCGCCTTCAGATTGTCGGGATTGAACGGCCGGCCGGAGAATTCGCTGCGGTCCTTGCGGAAGGCCTCGGGCAACTGGTCGCCGAGCGCCCCCATCACGACGCCGACCGCCGACCAGAAGACATTGCGATCGATCCACATGGCGAGTGCCCGAGCCACGCCCTCCTGCCCGACCGGCAACAGCGGCGGTTTGGGCGCGCGGCGCTCGATCTCGAGCATGATCAGCTGAGTATCGCAGTAGATATCGGCCCCGACCTGCATTACCGGCGTCTTGCGATAGCCGCCGGTCAGCGGCATCAGCTCGGGCTTGGGCATGATGTTGGGGATCACCACCGACTTCCAGGCGAGCTGCTTGAGGCCGAACGCGATGCGCACCTTCTCGGAGAAGGGCGAGTTGGGATAGTGGTGCAGGATCAGGTCGGCCATGAGTGTCGCTCCTCAGTGAATGGTCGCCAGCGCAACCAGCAGAGCAAAGCCCAACCCGCCTGCGATCGCGAGGCGCCATGCCCAGGCATAGAGCCGAGTCCGCCGCCCCACCATCGCGTCGAGCCGCGCCAGCACGGAATCGTCAAGACCGGGTGCCGAATCAAAGAAGCCGTGCGCGATGCCGATCACCGGGAATGCGCAACCGCAGCTCGCCACGCTCAACAGCAGGCTGACATGTCCGACCGCGAGGCCGAGCGTCTTGATGAACGGCTTGGACTGCGCGAACGGGTCGACTCCCGCCACGACCACGATATAGGCGAGCGCCGCCACGACGATGGCGTTGAAGCGCAGCAAGGCCGAGGTCTTGGAATCGAGCACGTTCAGCATGGCGAACATGCGGTCCCAGGCTGCGACCCGCGCCTTGTCCTCGACCGGGCCGGCCGCCATCTGCAGCCGCGCGAGAATCAGCGCCTGGCCGGCGCTCATCCGCGCAAAGCCCTGATGTTGGCCTCATACTTGTCGGGTCCGCCGGAGAACACGGCGGTGCCGGCGCCCAGCGCATCGGCGCCGGCGGCAATGCAGCGTTTGGCGGTTTCCGTGTTCACGCCACCATCGACCTCGAGATCGATCTTCTTGCCCAGGGCATCGATCGCCCGGCGCAGCGCGGCGATCTTGGCGAGCTGGCTTTCGATGAAGG
>CAYZQZ010000572.1:0-2649 GCA_964480235.1 uncultured Reyranella sp.
GGATATTCGCTGGTGGCGACAAGTCGGCGCCGCTGAACGGCGCCAACCCGGCCGACGATCGTTCAGCTGTTGATGTGGGCGGTCGTGTCGGGGCCCTTCAAGGTCTCGAGCAGTTCGACGTGATGCAGGCGCACGGCGCGCACGGCGACGGCGATTGCGCGGTAGGTCAGGTAGCCCGCGCATAGGGCCGAACCTGCCGCGATATGGGCCTCGTCGATAAGCGGCGCCTCGAGTGCTGCCGATATGAAATCCAGGAACGCGAGAAGGACGAGCCCGACAGCGGCGATCTGGCCGTCGTAGCTGCGTCGCGCGCGGAACACGTCGCGTGCCTGATCGACCTGAAGGAACATCGTCCAGCCGCGCATGCGCCCGGCAACCGCGCCGACGATCGCAGCCAGGACCCACTCGGCGTCGTGAACGAAGGTGGCGTCGATCACGCTGGCCAGCAACACCAGTGCCTGCGCAACGGCAAGGCAGGCCGGTACGGCCAGACGCCACAACTTGACGACTTCACCGCGTGACTGCGACGCGATGGTCGACAGGCACATGATGGCGATGATCACCGTCAGCAGATTGCTGAGACTGAGAGGTGCGATCATGGATTGGCATTTTAGTCGAATTTGGCGGGCGGGCGACAGGCACGATTGACGCGCAAATCCGTGATCGAAAAGCGCGTCATTCATGATGCAATTGAGCGGCAGATCGTCAATTCACCAGAAACCAGTCGAGAATTCGGCCATTCTCGTCGCGCGGATAGGTGTGCGACAGGTCGGTGACTTCACGGTAGGTGACGTTCGCACCGGCCTCCGCCAGTGAACGTTGCGCCATCTGCGCCATCTCCGGCGGAAACATCCAATCCAGTGCGCCGTGCACGATATTTATCGGCAGGCCGCGCACTCGCTCTGAATCGGCCATGGCCATCAGCAGGGGATGAAAGCTGGCGGCGATCGGGGCGAGGTGGGTGAAGCTGCAGCCACCGCGCAGACCGAGGACGTAAGTGAAGGTGCCGCCGTCACTCATGCCTGTCAGGAGTTGGCGCGCGGAATCCAAATTCCAGTCTGCGGTCACGCGTTCCACGATCTGTTCGATGTTGGCGCCGTCGGTCTCCGGTTCCATTAGCGACCAGGTCGAGCCGAGCGCCGTTGGCGCGATCACGATGAAGCCGCGCGTGCGCGCCTCGCGGACCCAGCTCCACAGGAAGGCACCACCATTGCCACTGCCGCCGTGCAGAGCGACCACCAACGGCCAGGAACGACCGGGGTCGTAATATTCGGGCACGTAGAGCGAGAAGGCGCCGCGTGTGCCCGCCGGTCCGTTCACGTGCATCGCGCCGACACCGTCGCGCGCGTGGTCGGCAGCGGCGAGGCGGGCGTTGAGTTCGGCGTCGTCACGGCGCTCGGCTTCAAGAAAAAACCGTCCCACCGGCTTGAGGTGCGGGGCCATGGGGTAGAGCGCCTCGGCGGCCCGGGCATAGGTCCGGAGCGACCGGTAGGCTGCGACGATCGGCTGCTCCGCGGCCGGCGCGGCAAGCAGGCCCGCGATTCCTTCGGCCGTTCGAGCGGCCGATTCTTCCAGGCATTCGCGCGCGGGGGAGAGGCGGTCGGGCCATTCCATCGCGTGCGACTGGGCCAGCAGCGTGGCCAGGCCGTGGTCCTGTTGGCGCACCGCATCGATCAGCTGGGGCAAATTCGAGGGATCGAGGTGACGCCCGGCGAACTCCAGCGCATGCAGGGCGCGCAGGATGGCCGGCACGAACCGGGAAATCAGGTCGATGACGGGCTCGTTCTGGTCGGTCATTGCCGCCATTCTTTCACTGGTTCTCCGCCTCGGTCCGCAGAAAATGCCTTCCGACACGCGAATAACGTGCCCGAAGGGACTGAAAATCCACGTCCTGCTTGCTCTTGGGCGTACAGTCGGATTGGATGCGCTATTCACCAATGAGAATACGAGGGGGAGCCCCGGGATATGAGTGAGATCCAATATCAGGTCGCCAAAACCGTCAAAGAGGCGGTGAAGATGATGCAGGCGTCCAAGGGCAAAGGCTACGTCCTGGCGGGTGGCACGGACCTTCTGGTCCAGATGAAGAGCGGCACCCGCGCGCCGGGCGTCATCATCGACGTCAAGAAGATCCCCGAGATGACCACTGTCGTCGAAAAGAAGGGCGCCTTCACCATTGGCGCGGCGACGCCGGCGGCCGTGCTGGGCGAGCACAAGAAGCTCAAGAAGGCGTGGCCCGGTGTGGTCGAAGCCGCGAATCTGATCGGGTCGACCCAGGTTCAGGGTCGTGCATCGATGGGCGGCAACCTCTGCAACGCCTCGCCGGCTGCCGACTCGGTACCGGCGCTGGTGGCGGCGGGCTGTATCGTCAACGTGCAGGGCCCCAAGGGCAAGCGCTCGATCCCGGTCGAGAAATTCAACGCCGGTCCCGGCAAGACCAGCCTGAAGACCGGTGAGATCGTCGTCTCGCTGACGCTTCCGGCGCGTCCGAAGGGTTCGAGTGACGCCTACCGCCGCCTGATCCCGCGGACGGAAATGGACATCGCCGTTGTCGGTGTCGGAGTCAGCCTCACGATGAAGGGCGATACGGTCGCTTCCGCCCGTGTCGGTCTCGGCGCCGTCGCGCCGACGGTGCTGCGCGTCGAGAAGGCC
>CAYZQZ010000573.1:0-2641 GCA_964480235.1 uncultured Reyranella sp.
GCCGTTGTATTCGCCGACCGCTCCAGGCGGTTCGCGGTAACCTGGATAGGCAACATAAGGGCTGGCGGTCCATTCCCAGACCTGGCCGATCTCGGTTAGTTGTGCCGCCGCGACCTCCCACTCATGCTCCCGCGGCAGACGCTTGCCGGCCCATTTGGCGAACGCCGCCGCCTCGAAGAAGCTGACGTGGCAGACGGGATCGCTCGCCTCGACTGCCTTCAATCCGGACAGGGTGAAGACCTGCCAGGCCGCACCGACCCTCTGCCAATAGAGCGGCGCGTCCCAGCCGCGCTGGCTTACGCAGTCCCAGCCGGCCGACAGCCAGAATTCGGGGCGTCGATAGCCGCCGTCGGCCATGAACTCGAGATACTCGCCGCAGTTAACCGGCCGACCTGCAAGAGCGAACGGGTCCAACCAGATGCGATGACGCGGCCCTTCGTTGTCGAAGGCAAATCCATTGCCGTCGTGACCGACCTCGAGCAGCCCACCGTCCAAGGAAAGCCATGTCATCGAGCTACCGGCGCCCGCCGGCGCCGGCGCGCCTTGTGCGTAGGCGGGACGCAGAGGGTTGCAAGACAGCGCGTGCTTGATGTCCATCAGGATAAGCTCCTGATGTTGCTGTTCGTGATGCAGCCCAAGTTCGACCAGCGCCGCACACTCCGGCGCCCCCTCGGCAAGCATGCCCGCCATGGCGCGCGTCACGTGGGTGCGGTACGCCATCACCTCATCGGCGCCAGGCCGTGTAATCAGGCCACGCTGCGGCCTTGGGTGCCGCGGTCCGACTGCCTCGTAATAGGAATTGAACAGGTATTCGTAGGCCGGGTCGAACGCACGATACCCGCCCACGTGTGGACGCAACACGAAAGTCTCAAAGAACCAGGTCGTATGCGCGAGGTGCCATTTGGTCGGGCTGGCATCTGGCATCGACTGAACGGTCTGATCTTCCGGTGAAAGCGGCGCAGCAAGATCCTCCGTCAGGCGCCGCACCGACAAAAACCGGTCGATGTACGACGCCTCGGGAGCCTGTTCGGGGGGCGTCACCTGGGTAGACACGGCACCTCCGCACGCTTCATCGCAGTCGGCAGAATAACGGCTGGCACAAACGTCGTCGCGGACGACGAGTGTGCTAGATTGAACTTGTCCACCGAAGGCAACATCGTGCCGATTTGCGAAATCGATCCTTGGCGCATGCAGTATTTCAGCGGCGTCGATTGTCCGGACGGCGTCTTCATACCGACCGAAGACAGCGATGCCTGGAACTGGAATCCATCGCACCGCTGGGTCTACGACAAGCTTGCCGTCGCCCTCAGTCAAAATGTGTCAGCAGCGCCGCATGGCGTCGCGCCGACCGAATTCCCCGTGTTCTCCAAGCCGATCTACAACCTCAAAGGCATGGGCGTCGGCAGCCGAGTCCTTCACGACGCCCGGGCCTACGCCACGCACTACCAGCCCGGCCACCTGTGGATGTCGCTGCTGACGGGTGATCATGTAAGTAGCGACGCGGCGGTCGTCGATGGTGTGCCAAAATGGTGGCGACACGCCCGCGGCATCACGAGCAGCATCGACGTGGGCGGCGACGGCACCTTCGACTACTGGGAACTGAGCGCCGCTCCCGAGCCCGAAATTGAAGGAGGCTGCGCGGCCTGGTGCCGCAAGAATCTCGCCGGCTATACCGGGATGATCAATCTGGAGACCATCGGCGGACGTATCATCGAGGTGCATCTGCGATTTGCCGACCAGTGGCCCGACCTCTACGGCGAGGGTTGGGTCGACGCCCTGATCCGCCTCTACGCCCATGGCGATTGGCATTTCGACGATTCGCGCCGCCAAGCGGGATACAGCGTCGTGCTGTTCCTGCCGCATGGACGGCGCTACCGCCATCCAGCCGGGGACCTGCACGATTCGATCGCCCGCACCGAGGGCATTTCCAGCCTCCAGGTCACGTTCCATCAGGACCTCGATCCAGCTCGCCATGCCATGCCGCCGGGCGGCTTCCGGGTGGCCATCGTCAATTGCTGGGACCTTGCTGCCGGAAATCGCGCGCGCGATCGCTTGCGCGCCCACTTTGAGGGAACGTCGACTGCATCATGAAGCATGTTGCCGCCTACATCGCCGCACTGCTGGCGCTCGCGATTCTCGACGGGCTGTGGCTCGGGGTAATCGCGCGAGAATTCTACAAGGGTCGGATCGGCCAACTGCTGCTCGAACAGCCGAACTGGCCGGTCGCGGCACTTTTCTATCTGGTCCATGCCGCCGGAATCGTGCTCTTCCCGGTGACATTGGCCAGCGGATCCTGGACGACCGCGTTGCTCTACGGTGCCCTGTTCGGCTTCTTCACCTACGCCGTCTATGACCTCACCAACCTCGCAACATTGCGTGGCTGGTCGCCGGCGGTGACGATCGTCGACCTCGCCTGGGGAACAGCCGCCACCGCTCTGGCCGCAGTCGCGGCCCACTACGGCAAGAGTCTCCTCTAGGCGGCATATTCAGGATGCCGTCGCACGAAGGCGACGACGTAGCTGCAGGCCGGCACGATCCTGAGGCCCTTCGCCTTCGTGTCGTCGAGCGCCGCCCGCACAAGCGTGGCGGCAAATCCCTGCCCTTCGTCCTGCGGCGGGACTTCGGTGTGCGTGAAGACCCG
>CAYZQZ010000574.1:0-2631 GCA_964480235.1 uncultured Reyranella sp.
GAGGCGCGCTGGGATCTAGACCTGGCAAGGCATGTCGATCGCGGCGGCAAGGTGCTGGGCATCTGCGGCGGCTATCAGATGATGGGCCGCTCCGTCGCCGACCCGCATGGCATCGAAGGTCCGCCGGCGAAGGTCGACGGGCTGGGTTTGCTTGCCGTCGACACTGTTCTGGAAGGCGACAAGCAACTGGTCGAGGTTTCCGGCGAAACGGCCACCAAGGTTCCTTTCACGGGTTACGAAATGCATGTCGGGCGTACGAGCGGCACCACGACGCCGATGCTGCGCTTCACTGATGGCCGGACCGACGGCGCGATCGTCGAGGAAGGCCGATTGGCCGGCTGCTACGTGCACGGCCTGTTTGCCGACGATCGTCAGCGTCGCGACTGGCTCGTACGCATCGGCGCATCTGCATCTGACCTGTCATATGAGCAAGGCATCGAAGCGACCCTCGATGCCCTGGCCGATCATCTCGGGAAGCACATCGATTGCGACGCGCTGCTGGCGCTGGCGCGTACGCCCGAGCTGCCTACGAAAAGCTGAGCACGTAGAGGATCGCCAACACGACGATCTGCACGCTGCAGGCGGCGCGGTAGAGCGCCAGGGCGCGGCGAATGTCGGCGGCGGTCAGGTCGGCGCGGCCGTCGCCCATCCAGTGATCGTCGGTGAGCTCGCCGTCATAGAGCCGCGGGCCGGCCAGTCTCAATTCCAGCGCACCGGCCATCGCCGCCTCCGGCCAGCCGGCATTGGGCGAATCGTGCTGCCCGGCATCGCGCCACGCAGCCTGCCACGCGCCCTGTGGTGAGGCGCCCGGCGTGAACATCGCCGCGAGCGCGAGCCACAGCAGCGACAGGCGCGAGGCCGGCAGATTGAGAACGTCGTCCAGCCGCGCCGCCGCCCAGCCGAAGGCGAGATGGCGCGGCGATTTGTGGCCGATCATGCTGTCGGCGGTGTTGATCGCCTTGTAGGCGATGCCGCCGGGCAGGCCGCCGACCGCCGCCCAGAACAGGGGCGCTACGACACCATCGGAAAAGTTCTCCGCGAGACTTTCTATCGCGGCACGGCTTACCGCGGCTTCGTCGAGTTGTGCCGTGTCGCGTCCCACGATCATCGACACGGCGTGACGCGCCGCCTCGATGCCGTCGCGCTCCAGCGCCGCGGCGACCGCCTCGACATGCTGATGGAGGCTGCGCTGCGCCAGCAGGCAGCTCGCCAGCACGCCGCACAGCAGCGCCGGCAGCAGCCACATCAGCAGGTTGCCCGCGAGGAAGCTCACGGCAACCAGCAGCAAGACGGTGGCCACACCCCAGGCACGACGCGTCTCATACGCGTCCTGCTCCGAATTCCACGTGCGGTCGCACCATGCTATGAGCCGGCCCAACCACGTCACGGGATGGCCGATGGCGCGGAAGACGGCGTCGGGATAGCCGGCCAGCGCCTCGAACACGACGGCTACGAGGGCGGTTCCGAAGAACATGTCAGGGGACGTAACACGGTGACGCCGGCCATGAAACCGCTCACGAAGGCAGTCGTACACGGCGGCGATCTCGGCGAGGCGATGCCGCGCTATCCGGATGCACCCAGGCCGTGGCTCGATCTGTCGACCGGCATCAACCCGGTGCCCTATCCCCTGCCCGAGCTGCCGGCCGACGCATGGACTCGCCTGCCGAGCCGCGCCGATCACGACGCGCTGATCGAGGCGGCCGCGACACGCTACGGCGTCAAGGATCCATCAACGATCGTCGCCGCGCCCGGCACGCAGTCGCTCATCCAGCTTCTGCCGCGTTTATGGCCGAGTTCGAAAGTCGCAATCGTCGGTCCGACCTACGAAGAGCACGAGGTGTCGTGGCGGCGACAAGGCCACGCCGTTCGCACGATCCACGCACTCTCGCAGGCGGACGATCAGGAAATCGTCGTGGTGGTCAATCCGGACAACCCTTCCGGACGCCTGATACCCACGACCGACCTCCGCGCCCGCAACCAGCAGATCGTCGTCGATGAGTCCTTTGCCGACTTCCTGCCAGCTGCGGCCAGCCTTGCGGCCGACTTGCCGCGCCAGGCGATCGTGCTGCGCTCGTTCGGGAAGACCTATGGGCTGGGAGGCGTTCGACTCGGGTTCGCGATCGCCGATGCCGACGTCGCTGCCGTTCTGCGCGCGGAACTCGGGCCTTGGGCCGTGTCGGGTCCTGCCCTGGATATCGGGCGCGCCGCCCTTTTGGACGAGGCGTGGCTTCGGGATGCAGCCCGGCGTCTGACGGATGACGGACGGCGTCTCGACGATTTGCTTGGGGCGGCCGGGTTCACGGTGCTGGGCGGCACACCTCTCTTCAGGCTCGCCCGTCACGACGATGTGCCCGGGATCGTTCGGCATCTGGGGCAGCATGGAATTCACGTTCGGGCATTTCTCCGGGCACCGGACCGGTTGCGCTTCGGCCTGCCCGGCAACGAAGCGGAGTTCCAGCGCCTCTCGGCGGCCCTTGCCGCGTTTCGCTAGCAGGCCTGCGGACACGGTATGGCCTGCCGGCCCGCCGGGGTTCAGAATGCCGCCATGACACTTCAGACCGAAAAGCTCGGCGGACACATGGCGGTCGCCGTCCGCGGCGTCGATCTTGCGCGACTGGACGGCCCGGCGGC
>CAYZQZ010000575.1:0-2628 GCA_964480235.1 uncultured Reyranella sp.
AACTCCGCGCCGGTCGCCTGCGCGATCGACTTCACGACACCGGTGCATTCCATGTCGGGATAGGTGTCGACATGGATGATCACCTTCTGGCCGGGCCGCACGCGGGTAAGCTCTGTCTCCTTGAAATTGGCCTCGATCCAGAGGTCGTTGTCGGCGACCACGACCATGGCGGGCGTGCCGGCCATGACGTAGTTGCCGGGCACCTGGACCTTGGAGACGACGCCGTCCATCGGCGCCTCGATCGTGGTGCGGCGCAGATTGAGCAAAGCCTCGTCGCGCGCCGCCAGCATCTGCTTGACCCGGGGGTGGTCGTCGACGCGGATCTTGGGATCGCCGGCGAGCTGCGCCTCGATTCGCTGCAGGTCCTCCTGCAGCGACGCGATCCTGCTGCGCGCCACTTCCATCGACATGCGCGTCTCTTCCATCTTCGCCGCGGGCGCGAACTTGCGCTCGGCGAGGTCCTTCTGGCGCTCGAAGTCGGACTGCGCGTAGTTGAGCTGGCTCTGCGCCGACTTGATGTCCTCGCGCTTGGTGCGCCACTGCGCGCGCAGGCCGCGAATCTCGGATCGCTGGATCTCGATCTCGGAATCGATCTTCGCGAGCGCCGTGCGATAGGGCTGATCGTCGAGCCGGAACAGCAGCTGGCCGCGCGACACGCGGTCGTTCTCCTTGACCGCGACCTCGACGATCGGCCCCGACAGCTCGGCCGCGATCGTGGCGCGGTCGCCCTTCACATAGGCATTGTCGGTCGAGACCCACCGGCCGGAGTGCAGCCAGACGAACGCCGCCGCCGCCAGCACCAGCAAGGGCAGCGACCACATGACCGCGCGTACCAGCACCCGCGCGCTGGCCCGAGGCATGCGTTGCGGCACCGCAATCCGCGGCGGCTGGGCCGGCTGGCCCTGAATCTCTCCGTCCACACTATATATGTCCGCCCGGCGGCCCCGACCGTCAACACGGCGGGTGGCATGGCTGATCCACTGACCGGACCGGTATTGTAGGCAATACCAAGGGCTTAGCTCCTCGGACCGCGGGCCTGGAGGCCCATGGCTCGGGTTCAGCCCGGAACCTTCGCGCCTTCCTTGAAGAGCTTGTAGGTGATGGCGTCGTAGAGGGCGTTGTAGGAGGCGTCGACGATGTTTGGCGAGACGCCGATGGTCGACCAGCGCCGCCCCTGGCCGTCGGCGCTCTCGATCATGACGCGCGTGGTCGCCGCGGTGCCGCCGGCCGAGTCGAGGATGCGCACCTTGAAGTCGACCAGACGCATGTCCTGCAACTCGGGATAGACCGGGATCAGCGCCTTGCGCAGCGCCGCGTCGAGCGCGTTCACCGGGCCGTTGCCCTCGCCCACTTCCATGGCGCGCCGGCCCGCGACGTCGAGCTTCACGGTCGCCTCGGAGAGCGCGATCAGCTGGCCGCGCGCATTGACGCGCCGCTCGGCCAGCACGCGGAAGCTCTGCAGCGCGAAGTAGTCCGGCACGGTGTGGAGTTCGTGCCGCGCCAGGAGCTCGAAGCTCGCATCGGCGCCGTCATAGGCGTAGCCCTCGGCCTCGCGCTCCTTGACGATCTCGAGCAGTCGCGACACGCTCGGGTCCTTCGGATCGACCTCGAGCCCGATCTGCCGGAAGCGCGCCATGATGTTGGAGCGCCCGGCCTGGTCGCTGACCACGATGATGCGCTGGTTGCCGACCAGTTCGGGATCGACATGCTCGTAGGTCTTGGGGTCCTTCTCGACCGCCGACACGTGCAGGCCGCCCTTGTGCGCGAAGGCGCGCGTGCCGACATAGGCGGCGCTGCGGTTGGGCGTGACGTTCAGCCGGTCGTCGAGCAGCCGCGACAGGTGCGTGAGCCGCTGCAGGGCGCCGGGCTTCAGCCCGGTCTCGAAGCCCATCTTGAGCACGAGGTTCGGGATCAGCGAGATCATGTTCGCATTGCCGCAGCGCTCGCCCAGCCCGTTGATCGTGCCCTGCACCTGGCGGACGCCGGCGCGCACCGCGGCCAGCGTGTTGGCGACGGCGTTCTCGGTGTCGTTGTGCGTGTGGATGCCGAGCTTGGTGCCGGGGAAGGTCTTCGTCACCTCGCCGACGATGCGCTCGATGTCGTGCGGCAGCGTTCCGCCGTTGGTGTCGCACAGCACCAGCCATCGCGCGCCGGCACGCTCGGCGGCCTTCAGGCAGTCCAGCGCGTAGGTCGGGTTGGCCTTGAAGCCGTCGAAGAAATGCTCCGCATCGAACATCACCTCTTCGACCCGGGTGCCGGCATAGGCGATCGAGTCCTCGATCATGCCGAGATACTCGGTTCGGTCGACCTCGAGGGCGACGTCGACGTGGAAGTCCCAGGTCTTGCCGACCATGCAGACATTGCGCGCCTTGGTCTGGAGGATGGCCGACAGGCCGGGATCGTTGGCGGCCGAGCGGCCGGCACGGCGCGTCATGCCGAAGGCCACGAACTTCGAGTTCCTGAATGCCGGCGGATCGGCGAAGAAGCGGTCGTCGGTCGGATTGGCGCCGGGCCAGCCGCCCTCGATGTAGTCGATGCCCAGCAGGTCGAGCTCGCGCGCGATCGCGGCCTTGTCGGCCACCGAGAAATCGACGCCCTGCGTCTGCGCGCCGTCGCGCAGCGTGGTGT
>CAYZQZ010000576.1:0-2579 GCA_964480235.1 uncultured Reyranella sp.
TGCGGTGGCTCTTGAACAGCCGGACGGTGGCGCCCTCGCGCGCCGTCGCGAAATTCTTGGCGACCACGCTCATCATGTCGCCCTTGTGGTACTCGTTCTGGCCGAAGACGTTGAAGAACTTCAGGCCGATGCATTTGGGCGGCAGCCGCAAGCCCTTGGCCGCCCGTTCGGCAACGATCAGGTCGAAATGATGCTTGCTCCAGCCGTAGAGATTGAGCGGTCGCAGCTGGCGCAGACGATCGTAGTCGAGCCCGTCGCTGAAGCCGTTGGAGCCGTCGCCGTAGGTCGCCGCCGACGAGGCATAGACGAACGGAACGGCGTTCAGCGCACACCAGTCGAGCAGCCGGAGCGAATACTGCAGGTTCGAGCGCACGATCTCGTCGCCGTCCGACGCCGTCGTCGAGGAATTGGCGCCCATGTGCAGGATCGCCGTGACGTCGCCGCGCTTCTCCAGGAAGGCCGGCAGGTCCTCCGGAAAGACGAAATCCCGGAACATGCGCTTGCGCAGGTTCTGCCAGCGCTCGTCCTTGCCCAGCCGGTCGCAGACGGCGATGTCGGTGTCGCCGCGCTCGTTGAGCGCCGCAACCAGGTTCGAACCGATGAAGCCGGCCGCGCCGGTGACGATGATCATGCGCCTGAACTCATGCGACAGGCCTCATCAATTGACCGAGGCAGCCTTGCGGCCAGCGGAAATCAGCTTCGTGGTCGATTGGCCGGCGACCCACTCGACCGTGAGCACGCGACCACCGGCGGCGCGTACCGTGTCGGCGCCGATGATGTCGTCGACCTTGTAGTCGGCACCCTTGACCAGGACGTCGGGCACCAGCCGCGCGATCGTCTCGGCCGGGGTGTCTTCCTCGAACACCACGACGAGATCTACGGGCTCGATGGCGCCCATCACGGTCGCGCGCGCGTCGATGGTCTGAACCGGCCGGTCCTCGCCCTTGAGGCGGCGCACCGAGGCGTCGCTGTTGAGCCCGACGATCAGCCGGTCGCAGGCCTGGGCCGCACCGCGCAGCAGCGCGATGTGGCCAGGATGCAGCAGGTCGAAGCAGCCGTTGGTGAAGCCGACCACCAGCCCCTGACGCTTCCATATCTGGCGCAGACGAACCGCATCGTCGAGCGAGATCCGCGCGCCGCGGCCGGCCGGCTGCTCGTCGGCGACCAGCCCGCGCTCGGCCTCGAGTTCGGCCGCCGTGACTTGCGCCGTGCCGTGCTTTGATACCGCCACGCCGCCGGCGAGATTGGCGAAGGCCATCGCCTCCTCGAGCGGAAAGCCCGCGGCGACGCCGACCGCCAGCGCCGCCATCACCGTGTCGCCAGCGCCGGTCACGTCGAACACCTCGCGTGCCTGGGTCGGCATGTGGACCGAGGAGCCGTCCGGCCGCACCAGCGACATGCCCGATTCCGAGCGCGTGACCAGAATGGTGGCACCGGTCGACTCGGCCGCCGCCGCCGCCGCGCGGCCGATCTGCGCATCGGACTGGACCGGCAGGCCGGTCGCCGCCTCCAGTTCCTTGCGATTGGGCTTCAGCACGGTGGCACCGCGATAGATCGAGAAGTCCCGGCGTTTGGGATCAATGAAGGTCGGCACGCCGCGGCGTTCGGCCAGCGAGATCGCCTGGCGCAGCACGCGGTCGGTCAGCATGCCCTTGCTGTAGTCGGAGATGACCAGCAGGGCACAGCTTTCCAGCCCCTCGGTCAGCACCTCGATCGTATGCTCCTCGGCCGCGGCCGAAATCGCTGCCGCATCCTCGCGATCGAGCCGCAGCAACTGCTGCTGACCGGAGGCAAAGCGGGTTTTGAGCGTGGTCGGACGCTGCGCGAGATCGATGAAGCTAGACTGCACGCCGGCTGACGCGAGCAGGGCAGCGAGCCGCTGCCCCTCCGGATCGGCTCCGATGCAGGTCACGAGATGGGCGCTGCCGCCCAGGCTGCGGACGTTGGCGGCGACGTTGGCCGCACCGCCGACCGTCTCGCGCGTCCGGGCCTGGCGCACCACGGGCACCGGCGCTTCGGGCGAAATACGGTCGACCGCGCCCACGATGTAGGCATCGAGCATCGAATCGCCCAGCACCATCACCTTCGCGCCGTCGGGCGCCCAGCGGCGGGACAGATAGCTTCGGATCGACGGGTACTTGTCCGGACTTTCCTCCGCCCCGCCCTGCTTGCCGTTACCCCCGCTCATCGCCTCCGCCGCACTCGATCTGGTCCACAATCATACTCCGAAATCGCCGCCGCATGGACTGTTTGCATGATGCAAAAGGACGAACGAGGGGCCGGCATGCTAGCCTGCCGGTGAGAGGAATGGATCGATCGAGATGAAGCGGCGCGTTTCCGTGATCGGGCTGGGCTATGTCGGCCTGCCGGTGGCCACCACCTTTGCGCGCTCCGGAGCGCCTGTCGTCGCCTTCGACATCGATGCACGGCGCATCGCCGAGTTGGCCAAAGGGCATGACCGGACCGGCGAGGTCGACCCGGCGTCGCTCAAGGCGCCCGCGCTGAAATTCACTTCCGATCCGACGGACCTTGCGGCGGCCGACTTCCACATCGTGACCGTTCCGACGCCGATTGACGCC
>CAYZQZ010000577.1:0-2576 GCA_964480235.1 uncultured Reyranella sp.
CCTTGCAAAACAGTCAAACTCTCAAGGTGGACCAATTCAATGGGGGTGCATCACCCCGACAGTACGACGTGCACTGCCGCCGGCGAGGTCGCCATCGCCAGCCACAACCAGGGACGGTGGCGACCCTCGAGCGCCGAGGCACCGACGGTGACGGCCATGAACACGGCAAAGGCACGATCGACAGCCACCCACGCGAGCGGCAGCAACATCAGCAGCCACAGCGGCGGATAGAGGAATGGCCGGAAGAAGACGACGTAAGGGAAGCGGTCGGCGTAGACCGCATTCTGGTACTCGGTGAACTTGTCGATGTCGGTGTAGACCATCGACAGCTTGCCTTCGAGCCAGGCACGCAGCGCCGAGTGCGGCGTCAGGAAGTCCGGGTAGAGCACCCATTGCGGCTTTACGAAGCGGTTGCCGCCCAGGAACTGCGCGGCGACCACGAACACGTCGTAGAGTCCGACCACGGCGCAGAAAGCGACGGCCAGCCGGAGATAGAGCTGCGGCGTGAGCTTCATTGAGGCCATTGAGGCACGAAGACTTCGAGGGCAGCAAGATGAAACGCTGTCCCGGACATTCGGGCATCAGGCATTTCCGATGACCATGGCACTCTGGCGAGCCTGTGCCCGACGGGTTATTGCATCCACGTCATGCCGGCAAGAACAGCCCAACCCGACGCCCAGCGCCAGGTGACGATCGTCGCCGCCGGGATGATCCTGGCCATCGCATTCGCCCTGAATTGGTTCTTCAATCACACACCCAAGGGAATGGGCGTCAAGGCGATCCCGGCCTTCTATCCAATCGTGTTCTTCGTCGGCTGGGGAACGCTGGTGCCGGCATGGTTGATGGGCAAGGTCGTTCTGGTAGGCATCGTCAGTCCACGCGAACTCGGGATTGGCGCCGATCGGCGCGATGTCCTCGCATCCGTGGCTGCATTGGTGATTGGCGCCGCCATTGCCGCCATACCCCTTCTGCCGCTGCTGCGCGATCCGGCCGGTTGGCGGATCCTGCACGCCCTGTTCGCGGGATTGCTTGCGGCCAGCACCGCGGAGGTCCTGCTGTTTCTCGGGGTGCTCGGCGCAGCCGTGCGCGCCTTCCTCGGCCGCGACGACGGGTGGAGCAATGCCGCAATCGTGGCGCTCTCGAGCGTCGCATTCGGCTTGTTCCATTTCACCTATCCCGAACCGTGGAACGACCTCCCGACCGCCCTGACCCTGGCCGGTATCTGGATCCTGGTCTCGCTGCTCTTCGCGGCCAGCCGCAGCCTGCTCGCCGCCATCCTGTTCGACAACATCCTGGCGACCGTCGGGTTCGTGAAGAACGGGCTCAGTCTGCCGCAACCCGCCCTGCATGGCTGGCTGTTGGCCCTGTTGGCCCTCGTCGTCTTCGTCGGAGTCTTCAGGTTCTCACGACGGTAACCGGCGTGATACATGCTGCGGCATGTCCGATTCACAGGAACTCCCCTACGTCGTGCCGCTCCAGGGCGGCTCCAATTTCCGCGATCTCGGCGGCTATCGCACGGCTGACGGCCGCCAGGTGCGGCGCGGTGCGGTCTTCCGCTCCGCCCATCTCGGCGGCCTGACCGATGCCGACCGCGCCGCCCTCGGTCAGCTCGGCGTGCGCACCATCGTCGATCTCCGTGGCGTCCACGAGGCGGCCGAAACGCCGCACCAGGTCGAGGGGCTCGCCTGCCGCATCGTCGGCGCGCACATCGAGCCCGGCGTCGGCGAGAAGATCCGGGGGGCAGTGGCCGACGGCACAGCCAATCCGCATCTCATGATGCAGTTCCTGACCGACCACTATCGCGACTATCCGCGGCGCTGCGCACCGGGTTTCGCCACCCTGTTCACCACCCTGAGCGACGGCACGCACCGGCCGCTGGTGTTCCACTGCACCGCCGGCAAGGACCGCACCGGCTTCGCCTCGGCGCTGCTGCTGACCCTGCTCGGCGTGCCATGGGAAACGGTGATGGAGGATTATCTGCGGACCAACGATCTCTGGATCGGCCATATCGGCCGCTATCCCGAGCTCGACATCGACACGCGCGCCGCCATCATCGAGGCGCGCACCCCCTATCTCGAGGCGGCGTTCGACGTGGTCGCCAGGGAATTCGGCGATCCCGAGCGGTTCGCCGAGAAAGCGCTCGGCCTCGACGCGGCGGCACGCCGGCGCCTGAAGGCGGATCTGCTGGAGTAGCGCAGGATCGGCGCGTGTTAGGGTAAGTCCATGGCCTACGACACGCCCGAGCCCTTCAAGGTTGACATCCCCGAACGCGCGCTGATCGATCTCGACGAGCGCCTGCGACGCTGGCGCCCGCCCATCCGCATCGAGGAGAGCGACTGGGCCGCCGGCACCGATCCCGATTTCCTGATCGAGCTGGTCGAGTACTGGCGCCACGGCTACGACTGGAACCGCTGCCAAGAGAGGATCAACAGCTACCCCAACTATCTGGTCGATCTCTGCAAGCAGCACACGCTTTATACTTGGGCGGTCCAAAACCAGGTCGACCCGTGGCCGATCGCCAAGGCTGAAGGCATCTATTTCTGGACGCCGGAGGGGAAGCGCTTCATCGACTTCAA
>CAYZQZ010000578.1:0-2576 GCA_964480235.1 uncultured Reyranella sp.
CTTGCCGATGCCGAAGTCGAAGCGGCCGCCGGTCAGCAGGTCGAGCGTCGCGGCCTGCTCGGCGATCAGCACCGGATTGTGCCAGGGCAGCACGACCACCGCGGTGCCGAGGCGAATATTGCGTGTTTTGGCCGCGAGATAAGCGAGCAGGGTGAGCGAGGCCGAAACCTGGCCATGGCCGGTGAAATGATGCTCGACCAGGAACATGTGGCGGAAGCCGAGCCGATCAGCCTCGACCACGTAGTCGATGAAGCTGTCGTAGCCCAGACTGTCTTCCAGCCCGATCGCGCGCTTGGTGCGCGCGCCGCCGAAAAGGCCGAACTGCATGGTCATGCGCGGTGGCGTTCCCTAGGCGGCGAGGGCGGCTTCGCTCACCGGGTCTCCGGCGATGCGGGAGTGCCACATGATGCGGCGTTGCGTGTAGTCCCACGGCGTCGCCTGGTGCATCAGGCGTCGATTGTCCCACAGGATCGCGTCGCCCGGCTTCCAGTCGTGGTGATAGATGCGCGGCTTCTGGACGGCGAAGTCTACCAGGCTCTGCAGGAACGCCTCGGAGTCTTGCGGCGTCATGCCGGGAATGTTGTGGGCGTGCCGGCCGATCACCAGATTCCGGGCGCCTGTCTCGGGATGTGTCTTCACCAGCGGACGCAACGGCACCGGGCCTTTGTTGTTCAGACCGTAGCCGTGATATTCGCCGTCGGCCTTCTCCTTGCTGGTGTCATGGCCGAGCTTGCTCTGACTGTAGTGCAGGGAGTGATAGGCCGAAAGAGTCTCACACCTGGCGCGGGTGTCGGGATCGAGGGCCTCGTAGGCAGCGCGCATGTCGCAGAAGCCAGTATGGCCACCGATGGTCGGCACCTCCTCGGCGCAGAACACCGCGCCTTTGGCCTGCACCGGCATGTAGGTGCTGTCCATGTGCCAGCCCATGTTGCCCTTCAGGATCTTCATGCGGTCGTCATTGTCCTTCTCAAGCCGCAAGGTCCCGTCGTCCTTGACGTTGGAGATGGCCGTCATCTCGAACTCGAGCGGCCCGAAGCGTTTGGCAAAGGCGATCTGCGCGGCGCGCGTCAGATTCTGGCCGGGGAAGATCAGCAGGGCATGTTCCAGCCACGCCTTGTGCAGTTCGCCCGTCGTGGCGTCGTCGACCTCGGGGATGCGCAAGCCGGTCACCACAGCACCGAAGCAGACGCCGTCAAGGGGCCGTATGTCGAAACCGCGGGCCATATCGCCTCCTGTGAGGGGTCGCAGACGAGGTATTATGAACCCTAAAGAAAATGGGAGGAACAGGATGAACACGCTTGTTCGCTGGGCGATTGCGTCCGTGTTGGCGCTGGCGGCCGGCTCTGCTGCAGCGCAAACCAACTGGCCGGACAAGCCGGTCAAGCTCATCGTCGGATTCACTGCCGGCAGCGCCACCGACGTCTCGGGTCGATTGATGGCCCAGAAACTCCAGGAGGCATGGGGCCAGCCGGTGGTGGTTGAGAACATCGCCGGCAATTCCGGCGCGATCGGCGTCGATCGCGTCGCCAAGGCGGCACCCGACGGCTACACGCTGATGTGGTCGGGGAACGCCGCGATCACGCTGCTGCCCAGCCTGCAGAAGCTGCCGTTCGATCCGCTGAAGGACTTCGACCACATCACCATAGCGCTGGGCACCGCAAGCGTGATCCTGGTGAATAACGACCTGCCGGTGAAGTCGCTGGCCGATCTCGTGGCTTACGCCAAGGCCAACCCCGGCAAGCTCTCCTACGGCTCGCCCGGTGTCGGCACACCGCAGCACGTGGCAGGCGAGATGCTGTGCACACTGGCCGGCATCAAGATGGAGCACATTCCCTATCGCGGCGCCAATCTCACCGACGTCATGAGCGGGGTCGTGCCGGTCGGCGTCCAGAATGCCGGCGCCTCCCTGCCGTTCGTGAACGACGGCCGCGTGCGTGGCCTCGCCATCACCTCGCTGAAGCGCTCGTCCGCCGCGCCGAATCTGCCGACCGTTGCCGAGCAGGGCTTCCCCGGCTTCGAGGCGCTGTCGTGGTTCGGCCTGATGGCGCCCAGGGGCACGCCGCAGCCGATCCTCGACAAGGTGCGCGAGGCGGCAATGAAGGCGCTGTCCGATCCCGATCTGAAGCCCAAATTTGCCGCCCTCGGCCTCGAGCCAATCGGCAGCACGCCCGCCGAGATGTCGGCGATCATGGCCGCCGACATTCCCAAGTGGGAAAAGGTGATCCGCGACGCCAAGATTCCAACATCGAAGTAGCCACACATGAAAAACCCGCCCCGTCGAGACGGGGCGGGCTCTCTCGCGTTGTTGCCCTGGGGCGATCAGCGCACTTCGTTGACCTGGCCGGTGCGGTTGAGCGCCACCTTCACGGTGGAGTTGCCGCGATTCTGCGCTACGGCCTGCCAGCCGCCGTCGCTGGTGCGCATCAGGCCGCGCACGCTCGAGTAGCCGCCCTGCTCGATCTGAGCGCGGGCGAGCGCCTCGCTGGCGTTGAAGTTCGTGCTGCGCGGGCCGAGCGGATCGGCTTGCAGCGGCGGCCGCTGCATGGTGGCGCCGCCGATCACGGCGGATTGCGCGT
>CAYZQZ010000579.1:0-2544 GCA_964480235.1 uncultured Reyranella sp.
GACACCTACCACTCGATGGCGCTGTCGCGCGGGGCCTCGGCGCTGGGAGTCGCGCTGGCGCTGGGCGAGATCGATCGCGCGCCCGAGGACGCGGTGTGCAACGACTGGTCGCTGCACTCCGCCGTCGCCAGCACCTCGGCCGGCGTCGAGCTGCTGCGCAACGAGATCGTGGTGCTGGGCAATGCCACGGGCTGGGCGGGCGACCTCGCGATCGGTCATGGCGTGATGAAGGACGCGATCGACGCCGAGGCCGCGCGCGCGGTGCGCCAGGCGCTGGGTGGCGAGACCGTGGCGGTGCTGGCCAAGGCCGAGGCAGCACCGTCGGGCGAAATCCGCGGCCGGCGCCACACCATGCTCGACGACAGCGACATCCACTCGACCCGCCACGCCCGCGCCCTGGTGGGCGGCGTGCTGGCCGGCGTGATCGGCGACACGATGCTCTATGTCAGCGGCGGCGCCGAACACCAGGGCCCGCCCGGCGGCGGCCCGGTGGCGATCATCGCGCGGGTGTAGGCCTCCCCATATGAATGGGGAGGATGGCTTTCCTGATGCTACTCTCCGGCCGATGAAGGATCCCTACGAGAAGCTCGGCGTTCGCAAACGCATCAATGCAGCAGGCGCACTGACACGGCTGGGCGGCGCGGTGATGGCGCCTGAGGTCGTCGAGGCGATGGTGGCGGCGTCGCGCGGCTCGGTCGACATCGGCGAATTGCAGGATGCCGCAAGTGCGCGCATTGCCGAGGCGACCGGCGCGGAGGCGGGTCTAGTGACGACTGGCGCGGCCGCGGCGCTCACCCTGGCGGCGGCCGCGTCGATCGCGCGCTGGGATGTCGCCAAGATGGCGGCGCTACCGCACGTCGCCGCCGACATCCTGCTGCCGCGTACGCACCGCACGGGCTACGCGCATGCGCTGGCGGCGTCGGGCGCCCGTCTGATCGATATCGGCCACAACGATCGCGGCACGGGCGCCGGCGTGCGCGGGCTGGAGGCCTGGGAGATCGAGGCGGCCCTGTCGCCCTCGGTCGTGGCTGTCGGGTTCTCGGTCAACGCCAGCAGCATCGTCGATCTGCCGACCGTGGCCGCGGTCTGCCGCGCGCATGGCGTGCCGCTGATCGTCGATGCCGCGGCGCAACTGCCGCCCAAGGAGAATTTGCGGCGCTTCATCGAGATGGGCGCCGATCTGGTGGCCTTCTCGGGCGGCAAGGCGCTGGGCGGGCCGCAGGCCTCCGGCATCCTGGCGGGCAAGCGCCACCTGATCGCCTCGGCCCTGCTGCAGCAACTCGACATGGACGTAGCGCCCGACACCTGGTCGCCGCCCAGGCTGATCGATCGCGCCAACCTGCGCGGCGTGCCCCATCACGGCATCGGCCGCGGCTTCAAGGCCGGCAAGGAGGAGATCGTGGGCCTCCTGACTGCGCTCGACCGTTTCGTAAAGGCCGACGACGCGGTGGCCAACGCCGCCCTCGAGGCGCGGCTGAAGGCCATCGCTGCGATGCTCGATGGCCACGACGTGACCCTGGTGCCGGCGGCGAAGACCGGCCGGGTGCCGGTGCTCGAGATCGCGGTGCCGGACGCGCTGACGCTGAGCGCCCGGCTGCAGCGCGGCGAGCCGCCGGTGCATCTGTCGGAGCGTCACGCCGCGCGCGGCATTCTCACGCTCGACCCGCAGGTGCTGTTGCCGGAGCACGATGCGCCGCTGGCCGCCGCCCTGAAGGCGGCGCTGTAGGGACGTCGAGAGTGGCGGGGCAACAAAAAAGGCCGCCCCAAATTCAGGCAGCCTTCTAACAGGCCCAGAATAAGAGACAAGAAACAGACTGGCAAGGTTCGAAGGATCGCAATAGATGAGAGCCCCTTCGCGCTTCCATCGGGGCTGAACATGATTGCTTGCGGACTGGACTTCGGCACGTCGAATTCGGCGATCGGCGTGACGCGCGACGGGCGGGCCCTGCTGGCGCCCGTCGAAGGCGACGACACGCTGATCCCGAGCGCGGTGTTCTTCGATTACGAGACCAGGGGCCGGGTGCTGTTCGGCAATGAGGCGGTTGCGGCCTATATCGTCCAGACCGAGGGCCGGCTGATGCGGGCGCTGAAATCGGTCCTGGGATCGCCCCTGATCGACGAGGAGACCGTGCTGGGTGGCCGCAAGGTGCCGCTGCGCCAGGTCGTCGAGATCTTCGTGCGGCATCTCAAGCACAAGGCCGAGGCGTTCGCCGGGCGGGAGATCGCCGCCGTCGTGCACGGCAGGCCGGTGCGTTTCGTCGACGACGACGACCGGGCCGACGCGCGGGCGCAGCAGGTCCTCGAGGAGATCGCCCGGCAGGCAGGCTTCCGCGATGTCCGGTTCGTCTACGAGCCGATTGCAGCGGCACACGAGTACGAGCGCACGGTCGAGAAGGAGGAATTGGTGCTGATCGCCGACATCGGCGGCGGCACCAGCGACTTTTCCATCGTGCGGGTCGGTCCGCAGCATCGCGGAAAGGCCGACCGCAGCGACGACGTGCTGGCGACCGCCGGCGTGCGCGTCGGCGGCACGGACTTCGACAC
>CAYZQZ010000580.1:0-2533 GCA_964480235.1 uncultured Reyranella sp.
CAGTGCATAGCCGAAGGCGTAGTCGGCGGTCAGGAAGAACCAGGTGGTGCCGCCCGCCTTCACGACCGCGGAACCGGTGCCGTTGGCGAGGGCCGCCGTGTCGTAGGTCCAATGGATCGTGTAGGGGTTGCAGAGCTTGCCGGTGATGTCGGAAGAGGCGGGATCGGTCGCAAGGAACACCCGCTTCTTCTCGCCGGCCACGCCCTGAATCGCGATCGACGACGATGAGGCGCCGGCGCCGAGGATCATGTCGACATTCTCGGCGTCATACCAGCGCCCGGCCAGTGTGGCGGCGACGTCGGCCTTGTTCTGGATGTCGCCAGTGACCAGCTCGATCTTCTTGCCGGCGACGGTGCCGCCGAAATCGTCGATCGCCATCTGGGTGGCGAGAACGGCACCCGGTCCATTGATGTCGGCATAGAGGCTCGACATGTCGGTGGCGACCCCGATCTTGACCGTATCGCCGCTGAATTGGGCGCTCGCTGGCAGGGCGGACATGCCGCACAGCAACGCGAACGCAGACACGAACTTACGCATGCTTGTTTCACTCCCGAGGCTTTGTGGTTGTACGAACCCTAGCAAGGTGGTGGCATCGGTCAAAGCGGAGGAATCGGTGAAAGAGCAGATTTTGGATATCCCGACCGAGGCCGGGGCGATGGAAACGTTCGTTTGCCATCCGGAACGCGGCGGTCCGTACCCGCCAGTATTGTTCCTGATGGATGCGCCAGGTATCCGAGAGGAACTCTATGACATGAGCCGCCGCCTGGCGACGGTCGGCTACTTCGTGATGCTTCCCAACCTCTATTACCGGGCGGGCAAGGACACCAAGTACGGACCCGACGTACTCAAGCATGGCAGTGCCGAGCACGCGCGGATGCGCGCCGTGCGGACCAAGATGACGATCCCGCCGATGATGGACGACGTCGCTGCGATGATCGCGTGGGCCGACGGGCAGGAGGCTTCGAAGAAGGGACCGGTCGGCACCCACGGCTATTGCATGAGCGGACCGTATTCGCTGGCAGCCGCCGCACGCTATCCCGACCGCATCGCGGCTGCGGCGTCCTTCTACGGCACCTGGCTGGTGAGCGATGCTGTCGAAAGCCCGCATCTCACGCTCTCGAAGGTCAAGGCCGAACTGTACATCTCCTGCGCGGAGCACGACGACCTGGCGCCGCCCGAGATGGTCAAGGAACTGAAGGTGCTGTTCGACGGGTCCGGCAACGGCGGTGAACTAGAAGTGAACATGGGCGTGCACCATGGCTTCGCCTTCCCGCAGCGCTGGTGCTACGACAAGCCGGCAGCGGAACGCCACTGGGAGCGCCTGATCGCGCTCTACCGGCGCCGGCTGGGATAGCGGAGCAGGGGAGATCGCATGGACGGACAGATCATCACGCAGGACTGGATCGACCAGCGCATCTACGACCTCTACGACGAATATTGCCACGGTGTGATCGACCGGCGCACGTTCCTCTCGCGGGCGGCTGCGGCGACCGTCGGTGGTCTTGCCATGGCGCAGGCACTGATGCCGCGTTACGCCAACGCGCAGACGATCTCGTTTACCGACGACCGGATCGTTGCCCGTTACGTGACCTATCCGTCGCCGGGCGGGAATTCTGGCACGATGCGCGGGTATCTGGTTCAGCCCAAGGGCCCCGGTCCATTTCCGGCGGTTCTCGTCGTTCACGAGAACCGCGGCCTCAATCCCTACATCGAGGACGTGGCGCGCCGGCTCGCGACCGACGGCTTCCTTGCCCTGGCACCGGATGGCCTCTTTCCAGTCGGCGGCTACCCGGGCAACGACGACGAGGGCCGCACTCTGCAAGCGGGCCTCGACCAGGCCAAACTGCGCACCGACATGCTGAACAGCGCCCGCTACCTCCTCAAGCACCAGCTGTCGTCGGGCAAGCTCGGCGTCACCGGTTTCTGCTGGGGCGGCGGAACGACCAACTATCTGGCTGCCACGCTCGGCGCCGACATGAAAGCGGGCGTGCCGTACTACGGCGCGGCCGCGGAAACCGCCTCGGTGCCGTCGATCAAGGCCTCGCTGCTGATCCAGTACGCCGAGAACGACCAGCGCATCAACGACATGTGGCCGGCCTATGAGGGCGCCTTGAAGGCGGCAAACGTGCCGTACGAGACGTTTTTCTACCCCGGTACCCAGCACGGCTTTCACAACAATTCGACGCCGCGCTACAACGAGGCCCAGGCCAAGATCGCCTGGGACCGCACGGTCGCGTTCTTCAAGAAGAACCTGGCCTGACTATTTCAGCGCGCCGTAGACCGGTGTGATGGTCCGCGAGCGCTTTCCTTTGCCGATATCGCGCGCGCAGTTGCTCCGATTCAAATTCACGGCTACGGAGCGCGCATGACAACGCAGCCGGCATGGCGGTTCGAGTGCCCGCCCCAGCCGGCTTGTCGTCGACTTCACGCGTCGTCAGGCCGCTCGTGCCGGCTTCGGTTTGGCTTTCTGCCAGTCGTTCAGGATGTCGCGGGCGCGGCTCTTTGCCGGGTCCATCGCGGCGTCGTGCCCGGC
>CAYZQZ010000581.1:0-2529 GCA_964480235.1 uncultured Reyranella sp.
ACGACCGCGGAACAGGGCGGCCTGCTGCTGGGGGGTGAGGATCATCTCGTGGTCGTGCAGCACAGCGAGGCCCTGACCGCCGTCGAGGGAAGTGTTGAACATCCCACCCTTGGCGAAGCGAGGCAGGTCAGGCGTGCCGATCGTGAAGCCGCCGACAGTGACACCGAACGCCTCGAACTTCGGGGTGGTGAACTCCAGGCCGTTCCACTTGTCGATGATCCAGTTGATGGCGGCCCGGATCGGGTCGACGATGAGGTTGAACACACCCGAGAACGCCGCCGACACTCCATCCTTGATGGTGCCGAACACGCCGATCAGTGTCTCGATGCCGCCCTTGATGAAGTTGAACACCGGGCTGATGATGTTGCCCCACACGAACGAGATGTACGCGCCGACCGCTTGGAACACGAACTTCACGATCTCCCACAACATTTTGTAGTAGGGGATCAGGATGTTCTCGATGTAGAACGCGATCGCCGCCCAGATCGGCTTGATGACGTTGTTCCAGGCGAAGTCGATGACCTGCTGGATGACCTGCCAGGCGGTGTCGACGGCGGTCTTGAACCAGTCGAAGTTGTTGTAGGCGTAGATGACCCCGGCGACCAGCAGGCCGATGGCAGCGATGATGGCGAGGATCGGCCAGGTGGCGGCGATGGTCGCCGCTGCCGCTCCGATCATTGAGGCCGTGTACGCCGCCAGTGCCACTAATGCGATGCCGCCGATGATCCCGGCGGCGATCTTCACCTGTGTGCCGTGCTTGAGCATGAACTGAGTGAGCTGCTCGATCTTGGGGGCGAGCTGCTCGACAGCATCGCCGATGGCGTTGAACACTCGTGTGGCGATCGGCTCGATGGCGAGGAATACCCGGTTCTTCAGCGTGGTCAGTTTCTCAGCGAAGTCCTGGGTGTCGGCGCTGGCGGCCATGATGCCGTCGCCGTTGGCGAGAGCAGCCGACATGTCCTCGAAAGACAGTTTCCCCTCACGGATGAGTGCGGCCAGTTTCGGGCCGGCCTTGGCTCCGAACACGTCGAGGGCGACACCGGCGGCGTCGACGTCCGACGGCGAGTTCTTGATGGCGTTGAACGTGTCGGCGAACACCGTCGACGCGTCCCGACCTTCCTTGGCGGCCGTTGCCATGGCCCTGGACAGTCCCGGCATGACGTCGCTGACGTCGACGCCGGCCTTGCCGAGCGTGGCCAGCAGCGCCGCCGACTGGTCGAACGACAAGCCGAGGTCGCGCAGGACCACGCCGGCGCCGGACATCTGACTGGCAAGGTCGGCGACCGCCACCCCGGACTTCTGTGACGCCCGGAACAGCAGGTCGAGTTTTCCGCCCTGGTCGGCCGAGGTGACACCGAAGTTGGCCATGACGTCGGCGACAGCGTCGATGTTGGTCTTGAGGTCGGTGCCGGTCATGCGGGACAGTTCGAGGACCTGCTTGGACAGATCCTGCAGGGGCTGGCCAGTCAGGTTGAGGCGCTTGGAGAACTCGGTGACGGCTGTGGACGCATCTGAAAATGTCGCCGGGACGGACCCGGCGACGGCTTTCATGTCGTTCTGCAGAGCCTCGAGGGCAGGGCCGGTGAGGCCGGTGCCGATGCGGATGCGGTCGAAGGCGTCGTCGAACTGGGTGCCGATCTGGAACAGACCGACGCCGATGGCTCCGGCACCAGCGAGGATGCCGGCACCGACAAGGCTGGCACCTTGGGCGAGTTTCTGCGACGTCGCCTGTGTCTTGGACTTCAGCTTGTCGAGGTCGTTCTGCGCCGCTCGGATGCCTTTGTCGTCCCACTGCGACAGGACGTTGATGTTGACGGCCATGGCTCAGTCCCTGCCGGCAGCGTCGAGTCGACGCTGCAGCTCGTTCTCGTACTTGCCGATGATGGCGACGACTCCGGCGGTGATCTTCTTTTCGCCACCGGCGTCATCCCACGCCCGCCAGATCAAACGAGACGGGCGCGAGTCAATGCGCATGATGTTGTTGATGAACGACACACCCGACTGGCTTCGCGGTTTCATGCGCTTGCCAGCGGTCTCATAGATCGCACCGGCCGCCGACTTGTTCTGGATGCGCCAGGCGACCGAGTCGGCTCGACCTCGGGAGCGTTTCGTGTTCTGTCGGACCGTGATGCCTTTGCGGACCGTGCCGGGGTCCCATGCACGCACCGCCCAGCGGGACAGTTCGCCCGTCTCAGGGTTGATGCGAGGGTTCCGGGGCTTCACCCAGTTCGTCATCACGGTGTTGGGCACGAGCGTCTTGGCTCGTTTCGTGACCGGCTCCACGAACCCTTTGATCTCGGCGTCCATGGCTTTGCGCACTTCGGGCGCGACCTTCTTGAGTTCGCGCTTGAAGTCGTTGTAGCCGTAGATCAGCACGGTGGCCTGGTAGCCCTCACGCTGGAAGTCGACGGTCTTGCGCGCCACCGGTCACCTCTTTGCCGCCTGTCGGGCCTGCTGCTTGAGCACCGCCACGATCGCCAGGAACACGTCCTGGTCGGTTTCGAGCAGGTCGTTGGGGGCGATACCGGT
>CAYZQZ010000582.1:0-2516 GCA_964480235.1 uncultured Reyranella sp.
TGCGCCTTTTTCTTTGCACGCCCGGCGCTAACCCGGAGACTGAGATGGCTGAGAAGAACGAAATGCTGGATCGAGGCTCGCCGGAATACCGCGGCCTGTTCCAAAAGTACCTGCAGCACGGCCAAAGCCGGCTGACGGACATCGAGGCTCGTGCGCTGAGCAACAGCGGAACTGGCCTTGGCAACGTGGTTGCACCGACTGGCTGGAGTGATTTCATCGAGCTCTCGATGCGTCAGGACACGATCCTGAGCAAGGTCCGCAAGGTGACCACCTCCGGCAAGTTCACCCAGCCGATCAACATCACGGACGCGACGACCAACACAAACCAGACCGAGACCAACATCGGCACCGAGAGCTGGACCTCCGGCACGGCTCTTGCCTTACCGCAGCAGGGCTCCGGTGGCAGCACGACCTACACCTTCGGCCTGAAGAAGGTCACCGCCTGGACCAAGGTCACCAACGAACTGCTGGAAGATTCGACCGCGGCCGCCAGCATCGAGGAGTTCATCCGGGCGGAACTGGTCGCCGAGCTGATCACCAACATCAACTCGCAGATCTTGATCGGTGACGGCAGCACGCAGTGCCAAGGCGCGTTCAACAGCGCCAAGGCGTACAGCAGAACGGCGAGCACCGGAGTGTCCACAACCAACAAGTCGAGCGACATCCTTGCAGCCGCATGGGCTGCGACCAATTCCGCGCTCTCGCCGATTCCGTTTGAGTCGTGGAAGAACAGCGTCGCGGTGATCAACAGCCGCCTTACTGGCTCGTTCGACTCGACTTTCTTCCCGCCGCTGTTCCCGCTGTTTGTCGGAAACATGCAGGACGGCACATCGGTCGAGGGCCTGCCGACGATCTACCACCGACTCAGCAACACGACGCCGGCCTCTGGCGACACGCTGGTCATGTTCTTCGATCCGACCAAGTACCTGCTGGCGACATCTTTCCGCGGGTTCAGCGTGACCCGCTTGAACGAGACCTACAGCGGCACAGATCAAACGGCATTCGTCGCAAGCGTGCGAGCGGACGGTTGCCTGCTTCACACCAGTGGCGTGCTCAACGTGAACCGCGCCTGACACCTCGCACGCGAAAGGGAACCCATGAAGAACTACAAGGAACTGCGGGAGGGCAACGACGCCCGTTACCGCCAGATGAGTGAGATGATTGAGAAGGCGAACGCCAACGGCGGCGACATGAGCGCCGACGACACGGCAAAGTTCGAGGCGCTCGAGAGCGAGTACCGCAACGTCCAGAAGCAGATCGAGCGCAACCACACCCTGATGAGCCTCGCCGCGAAGGACAAGGAGGTCGGTTGGGTCGATGTCGGTCCCGACGCGCCCGAGCTGCGTCGCGCGCCGGCTGCCAAGGAGACCGCCCAGCGCGCCCCGCGCTTCGGCGATTTCCGCTGCAACGACGAGTACCTGCGCGCCTACGAGACCTACCTCAAGCGCGGCGAGCACACCCCGGTGACCGAGATGCGCGCCCTCAGCGAGGGCGGCACGGGCCTCGGCGACATCGTCCCCCCGACTGAATTCCACAGCCGCATGTACGAGCTGCTGCAGAAGGTCGTGGTCCTCCGCAAGATCGCGACCGTGATGCCGCTCGGCTCGTGGAAGCGCGACATCGTGATCGAGAGCGCGCTTGCCAGCGTGAACTGGACGACCGAAGGCTCGTCGATCACCGACTCGCTGCAGACCAACCCGACCTACAGCAACGTCGTGCTGCAGCCCAAGAAGCTGGCCGGCCTTGCCAAGGTCAGCCGCGAGCTGCTCGATGACGCCCCCGCCCGCGGCGCTGGTTTCTCGATCGAGAGCATCATCACCAACAGCTTCGCCAAGTCGTTTGCGCAGACTGAGGAAGACGGCATGCTCAACGGCACCGGGTCGTCCGGCCAGCCCACGGGCGTCCTGACGATCGCTTCCAGCGGTCCGTCGGTCGGCAAGCAGCTGGCGTCAAACTCCGCGATCACTGCTGCGGAAATCATTGACTGGGTCTACAGCCTCGGCCGCGAGTACCGCTCGCACCCCAGCGCTGCGATCCTGCTCTCTGACACCGCCCTCGGATACGTCCGCAAGGCAGCCGTCGCTGGTGGCACGCTCAACTACTTCTGGCAGCCCAGTGGTGTGCTCGGCGAGCCCGATCGCATCCTCGGCATCCCGGTCTACGCGAGCCAGTATGTCCCGGCTCCTGCGACCAGCAGCCAGGGATTCGCCTCGGGCGGCGGCATCTGCGGCATGATCGGCGCCTTTGACTACTGCGTCATCGGCGAGCGTTCGGGCTACAGCCTGCGCGTTCTGAACGAGCTGTACGCGGCGAACGATCAGGTTGGCTATGTGTGTACGAACCGCGTCGATGTGAAGCTGACGAACATGTCGGCGTTCAAGTATCTGCGCGGCGCGTCGGCCTGATCGGCTGAGTGAATGAGTGCATCACCCCCTGGGGAGGGAAACCTCCCCAGGGGATTTCAGAGGACGAGATGAAGGTCAAGATGCTCACCGCTGTCGGAACGGCTGACGAGG
>CAYZQZ010000583.1:0-2513 GCA_964480235.1 uncultured Reyranella sp.
CGAATACATCAAGGCGTCGAAGACGAAGAAGCCGGTCGTCGGTTTCATCGCCGGACGCACCGCCCCGCCGGGCCGCCGCATGGGCCATGCCGGCGCGGTGATCTCCGGCGGCAACGACACCGCCGAATTCAAGGTCGAGGCGCTGCGCGCCGCCGGCATCCATGTCGCCGATTCGCCGGCGGCGCTGGGCGACGAGATGCTCAAGGCAATGAAGGGCTAGGAGTTCTCCCCATTACACATGGGGAGGTGGCCCGAAGGGCCGGAGGGGTCATGACCCCATCGCCCGCGAAGACGCGGGCACTTCCCCATATGAATGGGGAAGAGCGTTGAGAGGAGTAAAGGCCATGCAGGCAGAGCAGACTTCGTTCCTGTTCGGCGCCAATGCGCCCTTCATCGAGGAACTGTACGCGCGCTACCAGAGCGACCCGGGCCGGGTCGACGCCGAGTGGCGGACCTTCTTCGAGGCGCTCGCCGAGGACAGGAACAACGTGCTGGCCGAAGTCCGCGGCGCGTCTTGGGCACCCAACGGCGCGCGCGTCATCGACGTGCCGGAAGCGCCGGCCGCCGCCAACAAGAACGTACGCGACGGCAAGGAGAAGGGCGCCGCCGCATTGGCCGGCAAGAGCGAAGCCGAGATCCGCGCCGCCGCCAACGACACCGCCAAGGCGCTGATGCTGATTCGCGCCTACCGCATCCGCGGCCATCTCGAGGCCGACCTCGACCCGCTCGGCCTGGTGCGCCAGGCGCCCCACCGCGAGCTCGATCCCGCGACCTACGGCTTTGCCGAGGGCGATTGGGACCGCCCGATCCTGATCTTCGGCTCGCTGGCGCTGGGCGAGCAGGCGACTCTTCGCGAGATCATGGATCGACTGCGCAAGACCTACTGCGGCAAGATCGGCGTCGAGTTCATGCACATCTCCGATCCCGACAAGAAGGCGTGGATCCAGGAGCGCATCGAGCACATCGAGAACCACACCGAGTTCACGCTCGAGGGCCGCAAGATGATCCTGCAGCGGGTCGTCGAGGCGGAAGGGCTCGAGCACTATCTCGGCGTCAAGTTCGTCGGCACCAAGCGCTTCGGCCTCGACGGCGGCGAATCGCTGATCCCCGGCATCGAGCAGATCCTCAAGCGTGGCGGCCAGCTCGGCGTGAAGGAAGTGGTGCTCGGCATGCCGCACCGCGGCCGCCTCAACACGCTCGTGCACGTGCTGCACAAGAGCTACACCGCGCTGTTCTCCGAGTTCCAGGGCCGCTCCTCGCAGCCCGAGGAAATGCGCGGCTCGGGCGACGTGAAGTACCATCTCGGCGCTTCGGCCGACCGCGAGTTCGACGGCAACGTCATCCACCTCTCGCTGTCGCCCAATCCCTCGCATCTCGAGGCGGTGAATCCGGTGGTGCTCGGCAAGGCGCGCGCAAAACAGGACCAGCGCAACGACACCGACCGTAGCCAGGTCATGGCGATTCTGATGCACGGCGACGCGGCGTTCGCGGGCCAGGGCCTGGTCGCCGAATCGCTCGACCTGTCCGACCTGGGTGGCTACCGCATCGGCGGCACCATCCATTTCGTGGTCAACAACCAGATCGGCTTCACGACCTTGCCGACCTATTCGCGCTCGGGCCCGTACTGCACCGAGATCGCCAAGATCGTGCAGGCGCCGATCCTGCACGTGAACGGCGACGACCCCGAGGCCGTGGTCCATGTCAGCCGCATCGCCACCGAGTTCCGGCAGCGCTTCAAGTGCGACATCGTGATCGACATGTTCTGCTACCGCCGCTACGGGCACAACGAGTCGGACGAGCCGATGTTCACCCAGCCGCTGATGTACAAGGAGATCGGCAAGCACCGCACGGTGAAGCAGGTCTATTCCGACCAGCTGGTCTCGGCCGGCGTCGTCAGCACGTCCGAGGTCCAGGCGATGGATTCGGCGCTGCGCGAGAAGCTCGACAAGGCGCTCGAGGCCGCGACCAACTACAAGCCCAACAAGGCGGACTGGCTGGAAGGCAAGTGGGCCGGACTCACGATTGCCCCCGGCGAGGAAGACCGCAAGGGCGTGACGGCGGTCGACACGGAGTTGCTGCTCAAGGTCGGGCGCGCGATCTCGGAACCGCCGAAGGACTTCGATCTCAACCGCAAGATCGCGCGGCAGCTCCAGGAAAAGCGCAAGACCATCGAGACCGGCAAGGACATCGACTGGGCGACCGGCGAGGCGCTGGCCTTCGGCACTCTGCTCGCAGAGGGCACGCCGGTGCGGCTCAGCGGCCAGGATTCCGGCCGCGGCACCTTCTCGCAGCGCCATTCGGTGCTGGTCGACCAGGAGACCGAGGAGCGCTACCTGCCGCTCAACAACATCCGCGAGGGCCAGCCGCAGTTCGAGGTGATCGACTCGCCGCTGTCGGAGTTCGGCGTGCTCGGGTTCGACTACGGCTATTCGCTCGCCGAGCCCAACGCGCTGGTCTGCTGGGAAGGCCAGTTCGGCGACTTCGTCAACGGCGCGCAGGTGATGATCGACCAG
>CAYZQZ010000584.1:0-2511 GCA_964480235.1 uncultured Reyranella sp.
CCGGCGCCGCCGGGACCACCCGCGCCCGGAGCAGCCCCCTGCAGCGGCGCGGCGCCGCCAGGGTTCGCGCCCTGCAGCGGACCGGCTCCACCGGGATTTGCCCCCTGCAACGGACCAGCGCCACCGGGACCAGGACCAGCCGGACCTTGCGGGCCAGCGCCGCCCTGCTGGGGCGTGGCACCGCCGGGATTGGCACCCTGCAACGGACCGGCACCGCCCGGATTGGCACCGCCCGGGTTGGCACCGCCCGGGTTGGCGCCTTGCTGAGGCCCTGCGCCCTGAGGCGGGCCGCCCTGCTGCTGCCCACCTGGCTGCTGCTGCTGCTGGGCACCCTGCGGCCCGACCTCGGCCTGCGCCAACTGGACGGCGGGCGCCGACGGCAGCGCCGACGGCGGAACGGTGAGGAGAACGGCGACCTGCTGCAGCGGCGGAGTCGCCGCGACGGCGCTCGCCGGCGCGAGCGCCGAATTGGACTGTGCGAGCCCGGAACTGGCCAGTGCCGCCGCGATCGTGTTGCGCGTCGAGGCGCCTGCAGTCTGCGGCTCAGCGCCGCCAGCGGCACCGCCGGGCGTTGCCCCGCCGGGTGCTGCACCGCCTGGAGCTGCGGCACCAGCTGCCGCGCCGCCTGGTGTTGCGCCGCCCGGTGCCGCACCGCCTGGTGCCGCCCCGCCCTGTGCCGCTCCGCCCGGTGCCGCGCCACCCTGGTTGCCGCCGCCCTGGGCCTGACCGCCCGGCCCAGTCGCAGCCTGGCGAGGTCCGGCACCCGAGCGAGCGCCGGGTTGCGCGGGCGCAGCCCCGCGCGGGGCAGCGCCGGCCTGCTGCGGCGCCGTCGGCACGGTCGGCGGCGGGACCTGCTGGGCAAAGCCCTGGGCCGGCGCAACGAACTGCTGGCTGCCGCCCTGCTGGAAAACCGTGACGTTGTTCCGCAGCACCGCAGGCGGAATGGCGGCGGGCGGCGTCGGCGGAGCGCCCTGATTCACGTTGATCTGCGTGCCGAACTGGGTGGTCGTGCGCGTGACGCCCTGGCTGGTCACGGTGAGCGAGGCGCCGAACATGAAGTTCGCGCTGGTCGCACCGGTCGGGCTGACGGCGACCTGAACGATGCCGCCGCGGATCCCGAGCGTGGCCGACGGCGTGGTGACCTTGACCTCGGACGTCTTGCTGATGGCGCCGCCCACGAAGCGCAGCACGCCCTTCGTGGCCGTGATCGACATCTCGCCCTTCCGGGTCGCCGGGTCGAAGACGTACTTGTCGATGACGACCTGACTGTTCGGCCCGACGGTCAACGACGAGCCGTCGTTGAAGACGAGATGGGCCCTGTCGTCAGCTCCTGTCGTCACCCGCTCATTGGCATCCATGCTGATGCCGATATGCAGCACCCTCTCGTTCTGCTGCGGCGGCTTGCCGAGCGGCTGGCCCTCGACGACCGAGGCGACGCCGACTCGCGCCCAGGACGGCGGCGCAACCAGCATCGTGGTCATCGCGAGCAGCGCGGCAAACGACCGTGCGGACGACGGACGACGGTCCGTGAGGCCCGGTGTCACGAGTGACGACGTCATCGCTTCATCTCCGACGAAAGGTAAGTATTGGCGCGCTGCCGCACGTCGTCCGTCGACTGTTCCGAGTCGCGCGCCTGCTCGAGGTAGGCGCGGGCCACGTCAACAGCCCCCAGGCGATAGTAGAGAACGCCGAGTTCGAGCTTCACGTCCGGCTGATCTCCCTCGATCAGCAGCAGACGCTCCAGCGCAGAGATCGCCCCCTTCAACATCGCCCAGCGTCACCGCGATCTTCGCGAATTTGACCAGCACCGCGGGATCGGACGGCTTGTCGAGCGTTTCCTGGAACGCGACATCATAGGCGGCCCGCTGCTCCAGTGCCTTGGCATCGGGCTTGGACGGCGAATCCCCAGGCTGCGGCGCGGCAATCGGCGGAGTAGCCTGCGCGAACGACGGAACCGTCGCCATCGCGACTACGGCCGCAAACCCCAAGCGACATGCATATGAGCGCAAATTTTGGAGCGACTGCACAGCACACTCCATCCATCAAACCTTGATCAAAACTCAATCCCGCTTTTGGCAGAATCCAGCGGCCACAGTAAGGCAAATCAACGAAATCGCCCCCTTTTCCAGAAATGCACTTGGCGTGAATGCAGTTACCGCCGCATCGGCTAGGAATGAAACGCAATTCAGCCCGAGCCGGCTTCGCGACCATGGCCGGCGCCCAAAAGAGCGAATATTTCGACGGTGAGACTGAAAATTTTCCGGTCCGGTGAGGTGAAGAGAAAGGCAAATGAAAAGGCGGTCGCCCCTCCTGCAAGGGGCAGCCGCCTTTCCTTCAGTCCGGCAAGGGAGCCTACTGGATCACGATCTCGACGCGGCGGTTCTGCGGCTCGCGGACACCGTCCGCGGTCTTGACCAGCAGACCCTGCTCGCCCTTGCCGATGACGCTGATCGCGGTCGCCGGCACGCCTTCGCGAACCAGAGCGTCCTTGACCGCATTGGCACGACGCAG
>CAYZQZ010000585.1:0-2504 GCA_964480235.1 uncultured Reyranella sp.
ACCACTCAGATGCTGCCGGCAGCCCCGATTCTTGACGAGATGGGCTTCCACGGCATCTCGCAGGTCATGGGCTACGGCAGCTACGTCGCGGGTGTGGCCGAAGTCTCGGTCAGCCCCGAGGGCGTGCTGAAGGTGCACAAGATCACCGCGGCGACCGACCCGGGCTACGTGGTCAATCCGGCGCAGGTCGAGCGGCAGATCGCGGGCTCGTTCGTCTACGGCCTGTCGGCGGCGTTCTACGGCGAGATCACCGTCAAGGACGGCGCGGTCGAACAGACCAACTTCGACAGCTACAACGTCATGCGCATGGACGAGATGCCCAAGGTCGAGTGCGCCCTGGTGCCGTCCGGCGGCTTCTGGGGCGGCGTCGGCGAGCCCACCATCGCGGTGGCAGCGCCGGCGGTACTGAACGGCATCTACAAGGCGACGGGCAAGCGGGTGCGCGAGCTGCCGCTGATGCATCAAGAGCTCAAGAAGGGCGCCTGATGCGCGTTTGGCTGACGGCGGCGTTGGTCTGCACGCTGATGCAGGCTGGCACCGCCCACGCGGCCGACGTCCCGCCCGGCGCAAGCTCCTGCACGGGCTGTCATGCGGTGTCGAAGTCCGTCGACACCGCGGTACCGGGCATTGCCGGCCGCAAGCCGGCCGATCTCGCGGCGGCGATGCGCGACTTCAAGTCGGGCACGCGCCCAGCCACGGTGATGGGCCGCATTTCCAAGGGCTTTAGCGACCCGGAAATCGAGGCGATCGCCTTGTGGTTCGGCGCGCAGCCGCAATAGGGGCAGGGCATGTCGACACGGCGCACCTTCCTCAAAGCCTCCGCTGCGGCCGCGTTCGCCCCGTCGGTCGCATTGGCGCAGGGCGCCGGCCGCGTGGTCGTGATCGGCGGCGGCTTTGCGGGTGCCACCTGCGCGCGGGCAATCCGCCGGCTCGATCCGAAGATCGCGGTCACGCTGGTCGAGCCCAATCCGGTGTTCACCGCGTGCCCGTTCAGCAACGGCGTGCTCGTGGGCCTGCGCGATCTGCTCCAGCAGCAGTTCGGCTACGACGGGGTCAAGCGCGACGGCATTGTCGTGGCGCAGACGGCGGCCACCGCGGTCGACGGTGCCGCCCGGTCGGTAGCGCTCGCCGACGGCAACACGCTCTCCTACGACCGGCTGGTGATGGCGCCGGGCATCGACATCAACTGGACCGCCCTGCCGGGTTACACCGAGGCGGCGGCCGAGATCATGCCGCATGCCTGGAAGGCCGGTGCGCAGACTCAATTGCTGCGCCGCCAGCTCGAGGCGATGGAGGATGGCGGCGTGGTCATGATCTCCGCACCCGACAATCCCTTCCGCTGCCCGCCCGGTCCCTACGAGCGTGCCAGCCTGATCGCGTGGTACCTCAAGACGAAGAAGCCCAGGTCGAAGCTGATCATCCTCGATTCGAAGGATACGTTCTCCAAGCAGCGGCTGTTCCAGAATGCCTGGGCCCAGCTCTATCCCGGCCTGATCGAATGGGTGTCGTTCGCGCAGGGCGGCAAGGTGACGTCGGTCGATCCGGCGTCGATGACCCTCGTCACCGACTTCGCCCGACACAAGGCGGCGGTCGCCAACGTTATCCCGCCGCAGATCGCGGGCGCGATCGCAGCCAAGGCCGGCGTGGCGAGCCGCACCGGCTGGTGCCCGATCGAGCCGGTGGCGTTCGAGTCGACCCAGGTGCCCGGTATCCACGTGCTGGGCGATGCCGGCATCATGGGTGCCATGCCCAAATCGGCCTTTTCGGCCAACGCCCAGGCCAAGGTCTGTGCCGCCGCGATCGTGGCCCGGCTGGCCGGCCGCGATCCGGCCGAGCCGAAGCTGGTCAACACCTGCTACAGCGTGATTGCGCCTGACTACGGCATAACCGTCGCCGGCGTCTACCGCCCGGACAAGGGTGTGCTGGCCGAAGTCCCGGGTTCGGGCGGCGTCAGCCCGCTCGACGCCGATGCTGCGTTCCGCGCCCAGGAGGCGCTTTATGCCGAGGGCTGGTTCCGCACCATCACCGGCGAAGTGTTCGGCTGATCCGGTGATGCGCCGGATCCTTGGTGCCCTGTCGCTGTCGATGCTCGCGGCCTTGCCGGCCGCGGCCCAGCCGGTGACCTACCGCGTCGAGGGCGATGCCATTCCCCAATCCCTGACGGGTGCGCCCGGCGATCCGGCGCGGGGCCGCGCGATCGTCGCCAACCGATCGATCGGGTTGTGTCTGCTTTGTCACAGCGGGCCGGTACCCGAGGAGCGCTTCCAGGGCACGATGGCGCCGAGTCTCTCCGGGGCGGGCGCGCGCTGGAGCGTGGGACAATTGCGCCTGCGCCTTGTCGATCCGGCGCACCTCAATGCCGACACGATCATGCCGGCCTATTATCGTACCGAGGGCCTCAGCCGGGTCGGCCGCAACTTCGCCGGCAAGACGATCCTGAACACGGGCCAAGTGGAGGATGTCGTGGCGTATCTGACGACATTGAAGGAGTAGGGATGGCCGGG
>CAYZQZ010000586.1:0-2498 GCA_964480235.1 uncultured Reyranella sp.
TTGAGCCGCGTCTGCGGCGGCGATACGGCCGTGAACATCATCACGATCTCGATGTTGCCGTCCGCAAGGATGCGGGCTGAAGCGATCTCGTTCGAGCTGCGCCCGTCGCCGTAGTTCTGTTCGTAGAATAGTTTGCCGTCGCGGACGACGTAGCTCAGCCAGGTGTGCAGCCGCGATGGCGGTATGCTGCAATCGCTCGACCAGGTGCCAAGAAGGTCCCAGCCGGTCGCGGTCTCGGCCGGCGACTGCGCCGTCGCCGGCCGGGGAGCCAGCGGCGCCAGCATGAGGAGGGTGATCGCGGCCCACTGCTTTGCGGTCCGCGGCAGGAACTTCACGCGCTCTGCCATGGCGAAGGCAGGGTAGAACGCGCGGGCGGCGCGTCCAAGCGGCGCAGCCTCGGCGGAGTGGATTGACGGCGGGCGGCTTTTAATACACGGTGTGTATCCAACGATCATGCCGCGCTATCTCACCGAACAGGACATCGCCGACTTTCGCACCGCGCTGTGCAAGGTCGCCACCGAACGCTTCGCCCGCTACGGCTACGAGGGCGTCACCATGCGCCAGCTCGCCGATGCGCTCGGCTGCAGCCCCAAGACGCCTTATCGCTACTTCAAGGACAAGGCCGACATCCTGGCCACGGTGCGCGCGCAGGCCTTCACCAGCTTCTCAGAGGCGCTCGAGAAGGCCGCGGCGGGCGCCCGGGATCCGGCCGAGCGCGGCCGGCTGACCAGCCAGGCCTACCTCGCCTTCGCGCTCAAGCACCCGCACGCCTATCGCATCATGTTCGAGATCGAGGCTCCGGTGGACGAGAGGCATCCCGATCTCGGGCCGGCCGCCGAGCATGCGGCGCGCTACATCACGCGCGGCGCGGAGGAACTGGTTGCGGCGGGCGTCATGGACGTCGATCCCAAGCTGTTCGGCTACACGATGTGGGCCGGCATGCATGGCATTGTCATGCTGCACCAGTCGGGCATGCTGAGTCATGGACCGGACTATCAGGCACTGGCCCATTTCCTCGGTTTGACGATGCTGAAGGGATCGGGCGCCCGCATCGGGATGCCGGCAAAACCTGCCGCCAAGGGAAAGAGAAAATGACTGCAGGCGTCACCTCGGGCGAACGCTTCCGGAGCTGGCCCGAGATCCAGGCCAACGCGGCGCGCGGTGCGGGCGGGCTCGCATCGATCGGCATTGGCGAGGACGACAGCGTCGCCCTGATGGTGCGCAACGACTTTGCCACCTTCGAGCTCAACATGGCGGCCGGACAGCTCGGCGCCTACGCCGTGCCGATCAACTGGCACTTCACGCCGGAGGAAGCGGGCTACATCCTGACTGACTGCCGCGCCAAGGCGCTGGTGATCCATGCCGACCTGCTGGCGCAGATCCGGAGCGGCATTCCGGTGGGCGTGAAGGTACTGGCGGTGCCGACACCGCCCGAGATCGCGGCGGCCTATGGCCTGCCGCCGGAGGCCTGCGGTGTACCCGAGGGCGTCGAGCGCTGGGACGCCTTCGTCGCCCGCAGCACGCCCAACACCCAACCGCCCAAGGCCTCGCGCGGCAGCATGATTTACACGTCGGGCACCACAGGGCGGCCCAAGGGCGTGCGCCGCAAGCCGTCCGATCCCGTCCTGCAGGCCAGGGCGGCCGAGGAAGTCGGCAAGTACTGGGGCCTGGTCGCCGATCCCTCCATCGTCGTGCTGATGAACGGGCCGATGTACCACTCCGCGCCCGCCGCCTACGGCATGGGCAGCGCGCGGCTCGGGCTGAACATCGTGCTGCAGGCGCGCTTCGACGCCGAGGAGATGCTGCGGCTGATCGACCGCCACCGGGTCAGCCACATGCACATCGTGCCGACCATGTTCGTGCGCCTGCTGCGCCTGCCCGACGAGGTGAAGCGGAAATACGACCTCGCCTCGCTGCGCTGGGTCACCCATGGCGCGGCGCCCTGCGCGCCGGCGGTGAAGCGCCAGATGATCGAGTGGTGGGGACCGGTGATCAACGAATACTACGGCGCCACCGAGACCGGCGTCGTGGTCTGGCACAATTCGGCCGACGCGCTGCGCAAGCCCGGCACGGTCGGCCGGGTGGTCGAGGGCGCCGTCATGCGCATCGTCGACGACCTGGGACAGGACGTGAAGCAGGGCGAGGTCGGCGAGATCTACCTGCGCGGGCCGCTGCTCTCGGACTTCACCTACAACAACGACGACGCCAAGCGGCGCGAGATCGCCCTGGGCGACCTGGTGACGGTGGGCGACGTGGGCTACGTCGACCCCGACGGCTTCGTCTATCTGTGCGACCGCAAGCGCGACATGATCATCTCCGGCGGCGTGAACATCTATCCGGCCGAGATCGAATCCGTGCTGATCCAGATGCCGGGCGTGCGCGACTGCGCGGTGTTCGGCATCCCCGACGAGGAGTTCGGCGAGCAGATCTGCGCCTATGTCGAGCCGGCCAGAGACCCGGCCAGAGATTCGGACGCCACCGCGGCAGCTATCGATGCG
>CAYZQZ010000587.1:0-2483 GCA_964480235.1 uncultured Reyranella sp.
TCATCCCCGGCATCGACACGCGCGCGCCGGAGCGGACCGAAACCAGCAGCGGATTGGCCGGATCGCCGAACTTCGCGCCGACCACTTTCTCGATGGTGGCAAGAGCGGCCTCGACCTCGTCGTTCAACTCGGCCGGGTAGGTCTGCTTGTTCGCGTAATAGTAGGTGCAGAGTTCGGTGGTGACAGTGAAGCCCGGCGGCACCGGCAGGCCGAGGCTCGACATCTCGGCCAGGTTGGCGCCCTTGCCCCCCAGGAGGTTGCGCAATTCAGCGCGGCCCTCGGCCGTGCCGTTTCCGAAACTGTATACCCACTTGGCCATGTTTAGCCCTCGATCTTCGAAAAATCGGCCACCGAATCCATGGTAGCGCGTATCTGGTTGAGCAACCGCAGCCTGTTCAATCGCAAATCAGGCTTATCCGTGACATTGACTGTGACCTTGTCGAAGAAAGTATCGAGCGGAGCACGCAGGCCGGCGAAGGCCTTCATCGCACCCGCAAAGTCTTCCTTCTGCAGCGCCGGCCCGACCCGATCCTTGATCCCGGTCAAGGCCTGGGCAACCGCCTTCTCCTCGGCCTGCTCGAGCAGGCCGGCTTCGGGGGCGGCCGTGATCCTGGCCGCCAATGCCTTGTCCTTCTTTTCCTCGGCACGGACGATGTTGGCAGCCCGTCCATAGGCGGTCAGCAGGTTCCTGCCGTCCTCGGAGCTGAGGAAACCCTGCACCGCTTCGACCCGGGCCAGCAGGCGGACAAGGTCGTCTTCGCCACCAAGCGCCAGGACAGCATCGACCACGTCGTGCCGCACGCCCTTCTCGCGCATCTGCACCTTCAGGCGCTCGGCGAAGAAGTCGAGCAGATCGGCCTGCTGGAAGAAACTCTTCAGCGGCAGGCGGAGCCTGTTTTCGACCACGATGCGGATCACGCCGAGAGCGGCGCGACGCAGGGCATAGGGATCGCGCGAGCCGGTCGGCTTCTCGCCGATGCTCCAGAACGAGACGAGCGCATCGAGCTTGTCGGCCAGTGCCACGGCGATCGACACCGGCGCCGACGGGCAGCGATCATTGGGACCGGCCGGCGCATAGTGGTCGCCGATTGCATCGGCGACCGCCGCCGGCAGCTTCTCGCCGAGGGCGTAGTAACGACCCATGATGCCCTGGACCTCGGGAAACTCGCCGACCATGCCGCTCGTGAGGTCGGCCTTGCACAGTTCGGCCGCCATCATCACCTGCGCCTCGTCGGCCGCCGTGTCGGCACCGGGCACGAACCGGGCCACCTTGGTCGCCAGCGCCGCGATCCGCTGCACCCGCTCCGCCTGGGTGCCGAGCTTGGCGTGGAACACGATGTCCTTCAGCGCCGGAACGCGGTCTTCCAGCCGCACCTTGCGGTCCTGATCCCAGAAGAACTTGGCATCCGAGAGCCGCGCGCGCAGCACACGCTCGTTCCCGTCGACGATCGTCCGGCCGCCGTCGCGCGCGACGGTGTTGGCGACCACGATGAAGCGATTGGCCAGGCTGCCGTCGGCCTTCGTCGTCGCGAAGTAGCGCTGATGCGTCTTCATCGAGACGATCAGCACCTCCGGCGGCACGTCCATGAACTGCGCATCGATGGTGCCGATGAGTGGCACCGGCCATTCGACCAGCCCCGCCACTTCGTCGAGCAGCCCTTCGTCGGCCTTCAGCGCCACCTGTGCCTCGGCGCAAAGCTTCTCGGCGCCCGCGAGAATGATCTTCTTGCGCTCGGCCGGGTCCAGCACGACATGGGCGGCCTCGAGCTTGGCCCGGTAGTCGGCGAAACCCGAAACCTTGATTGTACCCCGGCTCAGGAAACGGTGGCCGCGTGTCGTGTCGCCGAATTTCACCGGCGCCATCGTGCCGCCTGGCGCCACTTCGCCAGACAGCACCTTGCCGTCGAACAGGGCGATGATTCCCTGCAGCGGGCGTACCCACTGCATGGTGCCGCTGCCCCATTTCATCGACTTGGGCCAGGCCAGCGCCTTCAGCGCGGCATCGAGGACCGCCGGCAGCGCGGCTTCCGTCGGACCGCCCTTCTTCGTGATCACGGCGAACCAGAACTCGCCCTTGCCGGTGTCGCGCTTCTCGGCCTGATCGAGCGAAGCGAGGCCCGCGCCCTTGAGGAAGCCCTGCACGGCGTTTTCGGGGGCGCCGACCCGCGGGCCGCGGCGCTCCTCGCTCACGTCCTCGCGCATCGCCGGAATGCCGTCGACCACCAAGGCGAGGCGACGCGGCGTCGCGAATGCGAGGGCGCTGCCGAATTCGAGGCCGGCGCCCTTCAGCCCGTCGCACACCAGGCGCTTGAGATCCTCGGCCGCCCGCGCCTGCATGCGCGCGGGAATTTCTTCCGACAGGATTTCGAGAAGGAGCTCGGCCATCAGTTTCCTCCCCATTCAAATGGGGAGGTGGCGCCGTCATACGGCGACCACGGCGCATTCACATGCGCCTCGGGGGTCATGAGCCCCGGTTGCGTCGC
>CAYZQZ010000588.1:0-2479 GCA_964480235.1 uncultured Reyranella sp.
ACGAGGAGCACGACGGCTCGTGCAAGCAGGAAGAGGGCGTTTGCTACAACGCCCGCGACATGGCGGTGGTGCGCGCGCGCCTGGTCAGCGCGCCCATCGTGCTTGCCTCGGCGACGCCGTCACTGGAGAGCGTGACCAACGTCAATGCCGGCCGCTACAGCGCCTTGCACCTGCCGGACCGCCACGGCGGTCGCCAGCTCGCCGCCATCGAGGCGATCGACCTGCGCAAGCAGCCGCCGCCGCGCGGCCGCTGGCTGTCGCCGCCGGTGGTCGAGGCGATGAAGCGGACGCTCGAGGCGGGCGAGCAGAGCCTGCTGTTCCTCAATCGCCGCGGCTACGCGCCGATGACCCTGTGCCGCGCCTGCGGCCACGGCATCGAGTGCCCGCAATGCTCGTCGTGGCTGGTCGAGCATCGCTTCCGGCGCACGCTCATCTGTCATCACTGCGGCTACGGCGAGCCGCCGGCACATGCCTGCAAATATTGCGGCACGCCCGACCAGTTCGTGGCCTGCGGCCCGGGCGTCGAGCGGCTCGCCGAGGAAGCGCTGGAACTGTTCCCCGAGGCGCGGCTCGAACTCTTCACCTCGGACACGCTGGTCAGCCGCGCCGAGGCGACCGAGGCGGTCGAGCGCATGGAGAGCGGCCAGATCGACATCCTGATCGGCACGCAGATGGCGGCAAAGGGTCATCACTTTCCCAACCTGACCCTGGTCGTCGTGGTCGATGCCGATCTCGGCCTGAAGGGCGGCGACCTGCGGGCGGCCGAGCGCACCTTCCAGCTGCTCTACCAGGTGGCGGGCCGGGCCGGCCGCGCCGAGCGCCCGGGGCGGGCGCTGGTCCAGACCCACATGCCCGAGCATCCGGTGATGCAGGCCCTGGTCTCGGGCCAGCGCGACCGCTTCGTGAGCGCCGAACTGCACGACCGCGAACTGGCCGGAATGCCGCCCTACGGAAGGCTGGCCTCCCTTATCGTTTCGGGCCCCGATTCGGCCGCCGTGGATAACGTCTGCGCGGCCCTGGCCCGCCGGGCGCCGCACCAGCCGGGAGTCACGGTGCTCGGGCCGTCGACGGCGCCGCTCGCCCTGCTGCGGGGCCGCCACCGGCGGCGATTCCTGCTCAAGGCGGCACGCGATGTCGCTGTGCAGCCCCTGTTGCACGGGTGGCTGGAGAAGATCGGCCTGCCCGGATCAGTGCGGCTGCAGGTCGACGTCGATCCGTATTCCTTCCTGTGACATAACGCGCGGAAAAGGCAGGTAATTCGCGGCTTTAGCAACCTTGCGCGGGGAAAACCCCCTTGGTAGAAACGCCCGCCTTTCCGGGGTGGGGCTCTTCGTTCTTCCGGAAAAGCAACGGGGATTCAACGGCTTGCCGGCCCCCATAGGGGCAGGGAGAGGCTTTCGACGTGTCAACATCGGCCACCTCAGGCGTCGCCGGACGCTACGCCAGCGCCCTCTTCGAACTGGCGGATACCGCCAAGTCGCTCGATGCCGTCGCTCAGGACCTCACCACTTTCCGCAAGCTCGTCGCCGAGAGCGCCGACCTCGCTCGCCTGATCGCGAGCCCGGTCATCGCGCGTTCGCTGCAGGGCAAGGCGCTGCTCACCGTGCTCGATGCCGCGGGCATCGGCGGCCTGACCCGCAGCTTCATCGGCACTGTCGCCGCCAACGGCCGCGCCCGCGAGCTGCCGGCGATGGCCACCGCCTATCTCAGCGAACTGGCGAGCCGCCGCGGCGAGACCACCGCCACCGTCACCTCGGCCGTGCCGCTAACGCCTGCCCAGCTGCAGCAGCTCACCGATGCGCTGCGCTCGGTGCTGGGCGGCGCCAAGGTTTCCGTCGATGCCCAGGTCAATCCAGACATTCTCGGCGGTCTCGTCGTGAAGGTGGGTTCGCGCCTGTTCGATTCGTCCATCCGCAGCAAGCTCGCCCGTCTGCAGCTTGCCATGAAGGGAGTTGCCTAATGGATATCCGTGCCGCCGAAATCTCGGCCATTCTGAAGCAGCAGATCGCCAACTTCGGCGCGGAAGCCGAAGTCGCCGAGGTCGGCCAGGTTCTCTCCGTCGGTGACGGCATCGCGCGCGTCTATGGCCTCGACAGCGTCAAGGCCGGCGAGATGGTCGAGTTCCCGGGCGGCATCAAGGGCATGGCGCTGAACCTCGAGCGCGACAATGTCGGCGTCGTGATCTTCGGCGAAGACCGCACCATCAAGGAAGGCGACACCGTCAAGCGCACCGGCACCATCGTCGACGTGCCGGTCGGCAAGGGCCTGCTCGGCCGCGTGGTCGACGGCCTCGGCAACCCGATCGACGGCAAGGGCCCGCTGGCCACCACCGAGCGCCGCCTGGTCGAGCTCAAGGCGCCGGGCATCATTCCGCGCAAGTCGGTGAACGAGCCGATGCAGACCGGCCTCAAGGCGCTCGACTCGCTGGTCCCGGTCGGCCGCGGCCAGCGCGAGCTGATCATCGGCGACCGCCAGACCG
>CAYZQZ010000589.1:0-2474 GCA_964480235.1 uncultured Reyranella sp.
TGAGTGGGAGGTCGCGGCGCCAGAACTGACCGAGATCGGCCAGGGCAGGGAAGGGGCCGCCAGCGCTCACGTTGCCTATCCAGGTTACCGCGAACCGCCTGGAGCGGTCGGCGAATACAACGGCAAGTTCATGGCCAATCAGATGGTGTTGCGCGGCGGCTGCGTCGCCACGCCGGTCGGCCATGTACGTTCGACATACCGCAACTTTTTCCCGCCCGATGCGCGCTGGATGTTCGGCGGGATTCGCCTGGCGGAGGATTTCAGATGAACGTTTCTGTTCTGGCTGTCGAGCGCGAGCATGACACCGACCGCGAGGCTTTTCGCGGCGCCGTCCTGGAAGGATTGTCGCGCGCCCCGCGGGCAATTCCGGCACGCTTTCTCTATGACGAAGCGGGTTCGGCACTGTTTGATGCGATCTGCGAGCTTCCCGAATACTATCTGACCCGTACCGAGACGGAGATTCTGAAGCGCCATGCCGCCGATATCGCGAGCCGAGCCGGCCCCGGCTGTGTGCTCGTCGAATTCGGCAGCGGCTCCAGCGTGAAGTCGCGCCTCCTGCTCGACGCGATGAAGGACCTCACGCTCTATTCTCCCATCGATATCTCCAGAGACCATCTCGACCAGACCGCACGTCGCTTGCGCCGCGACTATCCGGGACTGGCGATCGAGCCGGTGTGTGCCGACTACATGACGCTGGATGCGCTGCCGGCGATCGCGCCCGGACCATCGCGTCTCGGCTTCTTCCCCGGGTCGACGATCGGCAATCTCGAGCCACATGAGGCGCGCGCCTTCCTGCGGCGTGCCCGGCGGCTGTTGGGCCGGAAGGGGGCGATGGTGCTGGGCGTGGACCTGCGCAAGGATACGCAACGTCTCCATGCCGCCTACAACGATTCGGCGGGCGTGACGGCGGCCTTCACCCTGAACCTGCTGAAGCGCATGAATCGCGAACTGGGAGCCACGTTCGACTTGGCGCAATTCGCTCACGACGCATCATACAATCCGGTGGAAGGCCGCATCGAGATCTACTTCCGCAGCCTTCGCAGGCAGAACGTAACGGTGGCCGGCCGCAACTTCGCCTTCGGCGAAGGCGAACGGGTGCACACAGAGTATTCCTACAAATACGACCTGGCCGGACTGGCTTCGCTGGCGCGCGATGGCGGCTTTGAACTGGCCAGGGTCTGGACCGACCCGGCCAAACTCTTTGCGGTGGCGTGGCTTTCGGCCGACTAGACCGGATGCCACCACTTGCCGTCGAGAACGACGCCGCGGCAGGCCAGCCGCCTGTCGCCCATCATGTGTTCGCCGATCGAATCGGTGTAGTCGAAGCGGCCTTCGGTCATTTCAAGGACTGCCGCCTCGCCGACCGTGCCGGGCTTCAGGGTTCCAAGATCGGGGCGGGCGATCGCGAGGGCCGCATTGATCGTCGAAAGCTTGATCACCGTGCTCAGATCGACGCCGAGGCAGAGGAACTTCGACATCGTCGTCAGCAGGTCGAAGGCCGGACCTTCAATCGAGATCACATGGACGTCCGACGAGATCACATCGGGCAGGAACCCAGCCGCAAGCATCTTGCGCGTCGTGCCGAAGCCAAATGATCCGCCGCCATGGCCGATATCGAAGATTACGCCGCGCTCGCGGGCCTTCAGTATCTCGTCGCGAACCCTGCCGTCAGGCGCGACCGGCGCGTTGGGGAACGGGCGGAAGCAGTGGGTAAGGATGTCGCCTTTGCGCAGGAACGGCACGACCTCGTGGCGCGCCGGCGGCGGCGCATCGAGGTGGGCCATCAGCGGCAGCCCGAGCTCCTCGGCGACGTCGAGCGCAATGTGAAGCGGCATGTCTCCGGAATCGCCGCTCGCCGACTTGCCGACCCGGACCTTGATGCCGAGGATCAGGTCCTTGTGCTCGCGCCCCACGCGCACGGCGTCGCGCGGATCGATCAGCCGCATGTCCTGGCACTCGCCGACCATCACGGTCTTGGAGAAGGCAAAAATGCCGGGAAAGGCCACGTTCAGGAACGGCAGGATGCGCACTGGCGACGCTTCGATCACGTGCTTGCGGAAACCGTGGAAATTGCCCGGCCCGGCGCTGCCCGCGTCGATCGACGTGGTGACGCCGCCTTCGCGCGCCAGCAGTTCGGCCTCGACGCCGAGTGAGGTGCCGCCCCAGTAGACATGGGTATGCAGATCGATCAGGCCCGGCACGACGATCTTACCGGCAACCGAGCGCGCATCCTTGCCCGTGAGGTTGTCGCCGATCGCCGCGACCTTGCCTCCCGAAAAGGCGATGTCCGTGACCCTGTCGAGACCCTGCGCGGGGTCGATGACGCGCCCGCCCTTTAGAACCAGATCAGTCATTTCTTCACCATAACACGTGGCAATGCGACTTCGTCGAGCCCCAGCCAGTCGGCCATCAGGCGCAGTTCCGTCCTGAGCGGCCCGGCAACATCCCTGGACGACGCGCCGCGTTCCAGGTGG
>CAYZQZ010000590.1:0-2468 GCA_964480235.1 uncultured Reyranella sp.
GTTGACCATGCCGCCGACCGAGATGCCGCCGAAGCCCACGCCATGGTAGCCGCGCTCGCGGCCGATCAGCCGGGTGCGCGTGCCCTGGCCGCGCGCGCGCTGGTAGGCCAGCGCGATCTTGAGCGCGCTGTCGACCGCCTCGGAGCCCGAGTTGCAGTAAAAGGCATGGTTGAGGTCGCCCGGCAGCATGGCGGCATGGCGTGCCGCGAGCTCGAACGACTTCGGGTGGCCCATCTGGAAGGAGGGCGCGTAGTCCATCTCCTCGAGCTGGGCCGCGATCGCCGCCTTGATCTCCTCGCGGCCGTGACCGGCATTGACGCACCACAGGCCGGCCGTTCCGTCGATGATCTTGCGGCCTTCCGGCGTCCAGTAGTGCACGCCCTTGGCCTTGGCGAGCAGACGCGGGTTCTTTTTGAACTGCCGGTTCGCGGTGAACGGCATGAAGAAGGCGTCGAGATTGTTGGCGGCTGGCTTGCTGGCTGTGGACATCGAAAACACCTTGCTGGCGCGGTGGAATGGACTGGAGAAACCCTATCATTTGTTCACGTCGACAACCACGCGACCCCGTATCTCTCCCTTGAGGATTTTTGGGGCGAGCGAAGGCAACTCTCCGAGGCCCACCTCGCTCACCGTGCTGTCGAGCTTGTCGAGCGGTAGATCCACGCCGAGCCGGCGCCAGGCCTCCTGGCGCGGTGGCTGTGGCAGCATGACGGAGTCGATGCCGTACATGGATACGCCACGCAAAATGAACGGCAGGATCGACCCGGGGAATGTCGCGCCCGCAGCCAGGCCGCAAACCGCGGCGGCGCCGCCATACTTCACCTGCAGCAGTGCCTTGGCGAGCATGGGCCCCGAGACCGTGTCGACCACGCCGGCAAAACGCTCCGAGAGGAGCGGCCGGTCCGGCGCCTCGAGCAGTTCCTTGCGCTCGAGGATGGTCGTGGCGCCCAGGGACTTCAGGTAGGCACCCTCCTGCGGCCGGCCGGTTGCAGCGACAACGTTGAAGCCAAGCTTGGCGAGAATGGCGACGGCCACCGAGCCGACGCCGCCGGCAGCGCCGGTGACCAGCACCTCGCCCGCTCCCGGCTCGAGACCGTGCTTCTCCAGCGCCATGACACAGAGCATCGAGGTATAGCCCGCGGTGCCGATCGCCATCGCGCGTTTGGTCGAGAGCGAAGCCGGCAGCTTGACCAGCCAATCGCCTTTCACGCGCGCCTTGGTAGCGTAACCGCCCCAGTGCAGTTCGCCGACGCGATAGCCGTTGAGAACGACCTTGTCGCCGGGCTTGAAGCCCGAATGGCTCGAGGCCTCGACGGTTCCCGCAAAATCGATGCCGCCGACATGCGGCCAGGTCTTCACCAGTCCGCCTCCGGACGTGAGGACAAGCCCGTCCTTGTAGTTGAGGGTCGAGTACTCGACCGCGACCGTGACGTCGCCCGCCGGCAGTTTCGACTCGTCGAGCATCTCGACAGCGCTCGCAACCTTGCGGTCGGGTCCCTGGGTCGAAACGAGTGCACGGAATGTCATGGAGTCTCCCTAATCCTTGGCGGACACTACCCCGGCGGCGATGGCGCGGGCCACGCTTGTCAGCCGCTTTCCGAAACGGTGAATCACCTCATCCTCGCTCATCGCCGAGCGCGGGAAGCGCATGGAAAGGCTGCCGAGCACGCGGCTCCTGCTCAGGATCGGAACAGCAAAGCCATGAAGGCGCGTAGGACGTGGCGGGCGCGTGAAGGCGTACCCTTGGCGACGAATGCCTTCGAGCGCCGCCGTCAGCGCCGGAGTCTGGCGCACGGCGACCGCCTTCAGCGCCGAGCGGCGCTCCTCTTCGTTGGCATGTGCGAGCCAGACGCGTCCGAGCGCGCCGTACAGCAACGGGCTCTGGCGGTTGTAACCCGCTGCCTCGAAGGCCATCGGGCTGTCTGGAGCCGTCGAGTGGCGGATCGCCATGGCTCCGGCGCTGATCGTCGCCAGATAGAGCGGCCAACCATGCTCCTCGGTGAAGCGCCCCATCGGTGCAATTGCCGCATCGACCAGGTGGTCGATGAAGCGCACGCCACCTGCCAGCGCCAGCACGTGGTCGGTCAGGCGGTAGCCCGCCTCGCGCGACACGCGCGAGGCGTAACCGAGCTCGATCAGGGTCTGCAGCAGGCGCACCAGCGTAGGCCGCGGCAGGCCGGTTTCGGCCGCCAGCAGCGACAGCGTGGTCGCGCGGCGGCGGTTCAGTGCCTCCAATACCAGGAAGGCGCGGCGGATCGGCTCGATGACGGCCATGGCGGACTCTTGTCCGTATTACGGACTTTGTCGAGATAGTCCGAGCACCGGCGTGGGACATCGCTATCGTATTGCCAACGAACGGAGGAAACGCCCAATGGCCTATCAGTCGATCGAAGTGCGCAAGCTCACGCCGACGATCGGTGCCGAGATCTTCGGTGTCGACCTCGGCAAACCGCTCGGCAACCAGCAGT
>CAYZQZ010000591.1:0-2457 GCA_964480235.1 uncultured Reyranella sp.
ATCACCACGATGGCGAAGAAAGAGACAAAGATGATCTCGACCGAATCGGTCGCGACGGCCACCAGCGCGATCACGGCGAAAGCGCCTGCCGCGATGGTGATCGTGACGGCGACCATCAGCAGCGCGGCGCGGCTGAAACCCTTGAGCAGAAGATAAATCGGGCCGCCGACGGCGCCCCAGAAATAGGACCAGCCGTCGAGAACCCGGGTCTCCCCACTCTGCGGGTGATCCAGATAATGAATAGTAAAAATAGGCCTTCCCCCGAACCAAGTGGGCCGTTTTGCGCGGATTGTGTCAAGGCCGGCAAGCCGACCGCCTGCGCGTCTACCGGTTGAGTTCCCAGGCCACGCCGACGATGCAAATTCCTTCCTGGGCGCGGGCGCAACTCCATTGCTCATTCTGCGAGGCACTCGCACGCCGCTCGCGCTGGCGAGAGGCGTGTGGTCGCGCTGAATGCTGCTCGATGCCTCTTCACACGCGCCTGGATGCGCGTCGGCGGCTAGATCGCTAAGGCCGTGTCCGTCGAAATCGGCCCAGGAATTCCCACGTGACGTCGGTGAAGCTGACGGGGACCGTTGGCCACTCGTGGCCGACGCCCTCGACCACGACGTAGCGCACTTCGCTGCCCTCGGCGCAGGGCCCGGTCCACTCGACGATCGCCGTCGCACCCGGAGCGCTCCGTCGCTGCAGGGGATCGGTGCAGCGGTCGCGCTCGCGCCAGCGCTCCAGCACTGCGCGCGCCCGTTCGCCGTTGGCCGGCATCACGGGGTCTTGCGCGCCGACCATCAGCAGGAAGGGCAGTGGCCGGTCCGATGTCGGTCGGTTCACCGGCTCCATGTTCGGCGCCACCACCGCCACCGCGGCGATGCTGTCGGCCATTGTGAGCGCCAGCAACTGGGCGAAGAAGCCGCCGCGCGAGAAGCCTGCGACGAGGATGCGGCTGCGGTCGATCCGGGCTTCCGTGGCGACGCGCTCGATCAGCGCCGCGATCAGCTTGCGGTCGTTGAAGCCACCCTCCCACCGTCCGATGTCGATGCCGCGCCATTGCCGGTAGATCTGGCGCGCCCGGTCGCGCAGGCTGAGTTCGCGTTTGGGATCGACGCCATCGTAGGAAATCAGAGAGTTGGGGGCGGCCAGGACGAAGCCCTCGCGGTCGGCCTTGTCGATCCATTTGCCTTCTGCAACCAGCTCGGGGCCGGTCGAGCCGCTGCCGTGCAGCACGATCACCAGCGGCGCCGGCCGTTCGAGGGCACGCGGCACGTGGAAGTAGAAGCGGCGCGGCGTGCCGTCGATCTCGAGGTCCACCTGGCGGAGATCCGCTGCGGAGGCCGGACCGAAAATCGACGCGAGCAGCGCAAACACCAGCGCGAAGTACGGCAGGACCTTCATGGCGACCGCACTCTGGCACATCGCATCCCGTGCGGCCTGCGTCAGGGCCGCGCTGGCCGGAAAGTTCCGGGTGCTGCTACCCGGCCAGCCGGTCGAGGGAACTGCGGTCCACCAGGATGAAGCGGTTGTTTGCCTTGTCGTGCACGTGCACTTCGCCGGTGGCAATGTCGAACCACCAGCCGCCCAGTGTGAGAGCGCCGGCCGCCAGGGCGCGGCGCACCGCCGGATAGGTCTCCAGGTGTTCGAGCTGCAGCAGGACGTTCTCCTGGCTCAGCCGGTCGTGCGGCTCGAGGCTGGAGACTTCCTTCTTCGGCAACCGGATCCAGGCCGGCCGTGCATGATCGAGCCAGCGTTCCAGATTGGGGGCGTCGTCGAGGTGCCCACCCGCGATCACCGCGCGCATGGCGCCGCAGTTGGAATGACCGCAGACGATGATGTTGCTTACCTTGAGGACCGAGACGGCATATTCCACGGCGCTTGCTTCGGAAAGATCGCCCGACGATGTGCCGTCGGCATACGCGGGCGGCATGAGATTGCCGACATTGCGCATGGTGAAGAGCTCGCCCGGTTCGGTCGAGGCCAGCAGGTTGGGGGCCACCCGGCTGTCGGCGCAGGTGATGAACAGCGTATCGGGCTCCTGGCCCGAGCTCAGCTCGCGGAAGCGATCGGCATAAAGCGGCAGGTTGTTTTCGCGGAATTCGAGGATGCCGAGCAGAAGCTTGCGCATGGAATCGAAGGCGATCAGCGGTAGAAGTCGGGGCGGCGCTGGGCGGGCTCCCAGCCGTGCGGCGGCGTGCGCAGGCTGAGCCAGCGCTTGGCCTCGTGAATGCTGCGGAAGACCTGGGCCGACAGAGCCGGCATGTCGGAGCTGTTGTACAGTTCGTCGAACAGATCGCCGTAGGGATCGGTCACGATTGCCAGCGGACCGGGCCGCTGTTTGCCGTGGCACGAAGCGCGCAGCAGCTTGGCGAAGGCAACGAATTCTCGGGCCTCGAAGCAGCGCTGGGTCGCCGCGACATTCACCATCAGCGCGTGGCCGAGCATCTTCTGGCGGATCATCTCCTGCGC
>CAYZQZ010000592.1:0-2445 GCA_964480235.1 uncultured Reyranella sp.
GGACCGACATCTGGCATGTGGTCGGCCTGCGCGGCACGGCGTCCGACCAGTTCGCACTCACCGACTATTTCGTGCCGGCCGCCTATTCCTTCCTGCGCGACTATTCCCGTCCCGCCCACGAGCGGCGCGAGAACGGCCCGCTGTACCGCATGTCGGCGATGACCTGCTACGAGGTCGGCTTCGCCGGCGTGGCGCTGGGTATCGCACGCGGCGCGCTGGACACTTTCATCGAGACCGCGCGCACCAAGGTTCCGCGTGGTGCCAAGAGTCCGATCCGCGACAGCGCCGTGGTTCAGACCAACCTCGCTCAGGCCGAAGTGGCGGTCCGCTCGGCGCGCGCCTTCCTGGTGCAGGAACTGGCGACGATCTGGAAGGAAATCTGCGCCGGCGGCACGCTGACCGTCGACCATCGCATCACCCTGCGCATGGCCTCGACCAATGCCATTCACCGTGCCCGCGAGGCGGTCGATTTCGCCTACAATGCCGCTGGCGCGACCGCGATTTTCGAGAGCCATCCGCTGGAACGCCGCTTCCGCGACATCCACACCGTCACCCAGCAATTGCAGGGCCGTCTCTCGCATTTCGAGACGGTCGGCGCCTGGATGATGGGTGTCGATACCGATCTCAGTTGGATCTGACCGTCTGCCTACAGGGAGAACACGATGCCGTTGGGCGTATTGCAGCACTACACGATCGAACCGTCGAACCTCGAGCGCACCAAGAAGTTCTATTGCGAGGTGTTGGGCCTCAAGAACGGCGACCGTCCGCCGCTCGGATTCCCCGGCTACTGGCTCTATTCCGGCGGCGTGCCGACCGTGCATCTGCTGGGCAAGCGCAAGCCGCGCGAGGGTATCGTGGTGCGCGGCACCAAGAAGAAGTTCAAAGACACCGGCCGGTTCGATCACATCGCCTTCGCCGCCACCAACATCTCGGGCGTGCGCAGGAAGCTCAAGTCCAAGAAGGTGAAGTTCCGCGAACAGGTGATCCCGCGCACCGGCGGCCAGCAGATCTTCCTCTACGATCCCGACGGCGTCGGCGTGGAACTGAACTTCCCGCCGCCCGGCACGAAGTAGGACCCGGGCTGCCCGATGATCGTCTCGATCGAGATCAAGAGCGTCGAACCGCTGGCCGGGGGCACCGCCTTCGGCGCGGTTGGAGCTTATGAGAAGGTGATCGGCGTCGCCCGCGGCGAAGTCGATCCCAAGGCCGCCGCCAACTCGGGCATCGCCTTGATCGACAAGGCGCCCGTGAACGCGCGCGGACGGGTCGAGTACGTCACCGACTTCTACATCCTGCGGCCCAAGGACCCGGCGAAGGGCAAGGACCGCATTCTCTATGAAGTGAACAACCGCGGCCGCAAGATGCTGTTCGGCAACATCGCCGACGGTCCGCAGGGCATCAACGACCCGCAGAAGCCCGCCGAGCTCGGCAACGGCTTTCCGTTGCGCCAGGGCTTCACTGTCGTCTGGTCGGGCTGGGATCCGGACGCGCCGCGCGCCAATCTGGGTCTGGGCCTCACCGCACCCGTCGCCACGAATGACGGCCGGCCCATCGTTCAGACCGTGCGCGACGAATTCGTCTCGGGCACCCGCGGCGGTGCACTGGAAGTCTTCAAGCTTTCCTATGAAATGGCGAGCGCCGACGGAGCGAGGCTTACCGTGCGCGAGCGCCAGGCCGATGCGCCGCAGGACGTCTCCTTCGAGACGGTCGATGCCAAGACGATCAAGCTTGCTGACGGCAGACCGCTGCCCGGCTTTCTCTATGAGTTCACGTACCAGGGCACCAAGCCCAAGGTGCAGGGGCTGGGCTTCGCCGCGACCCGCGACTTCGTGAGTTTTCTGCGCCACGACAGCCGGGCACTGGCCGCAACCGGGGGGCCGATCAGCCACGCGCTCGCGATCGGCTTCAGCCAGGCCGGGCGCTACCTGCGCCACCATCTCTCCGAGGGCTTCAATCGCGACGAGGACGGCCGGCGCGTGTTCGACGGCATCCTGAGCCACATCGCTGGCGTCGGCCGGCTGTTCTTCAACGTGCCGTTCTCCCAGCCGGCGCGCACCAATACCCAGCACGAGGACAATCGCGCGCCCGAGGCGTGGTTCCCGTTCAGCACGGCGACGCTCGAGGATCCCTTCACCAAGCGCAAAGGCTCTTTGCTCCGTGTCGACGGCAGCGATCCCTTGCTGATCGAGACCAATACCTCGACCGAGTATTGGCAGAAGGGCGCGTCGCTGCTGACGACCGACCCGCTGGGCACGAAGGACGTGGCGCTGCCCGACAACTGCCGCGCCTACATGATCGCCGGCACCCAGCATGGTGGCCGCGCCGGCGCCACGACCGACGCAGGCCCCAACATGAATCCGCGCAATCCGCATAATCCGATGCCGGCGGTGCGTGCGCTGCTGGTCGCGCTCGACGAGTGGGTGACGAAGGGCACCGCGCCGCCGC
>CAYZQZ010000593.1:0-2438 GCA_964480235.1 uncultured Reyranella sp.
GCCAGGGTCTCGCCGATGCACACGATTGGCAGCAGACCAGCCCGCCAGGCCGCCTCCGCCTTGGCACGTACGACCGCGTCGGTCTCGCCATGGTCGGTGCGACGCTCTGAATGACCAACGATCACGTGGCTGGCGCCGGCGTCCTTGAGCATCTCGGCCGACACATCGCCGGTATGGGCCCCGCTCGCCTTAGAGTGGCAGTCCTCGCCTCCAACAAGCAAGCCGCTGCCCCTCACTGCCTCAGCGACCGCCATGACCAAGGTCGCCGGCGGACAAACCAGCACCTCGCGGTCGGTCCAGGCGGCCTTTCGGACACCTTCGGCAACGCCGTTGGCCAGCGCCAGCGCATCGGCCCGCAGTCCGTTCATTTTCCAGTTGCCGGCGATCAGCGGGCGGCGTGTGCGGGCCATGAATTCCTCATATTGCGACGGCAGCGTGTCTAATGGCCTGCCACATTGCCTGCAAGGGGGGCCGATGGTAGGCATGCGCCCCGTCTCGACACCCGTCCCGACAGCCCCTTGGCAGACAAAGCTAATTCCGTGAATCAGTTCCGCAAATACGCCCGCTTCATCATCCTGTTCGCCCTCTTCGGCATGCTGATCATCAGCTTCGGGCTATGGGGCATCGGCGACATGCTGCGCCTGGGAGGCCGAAACAGCGAAGTGGCGCATGTCGGCGGCACCCACATCCCGCTTTACGGCTGGTTCGGCGGCACGGGCGTGACCATCGAGGAAGTGCGCGACCGCTTCAATCGTCAGATTGAGCAGATCCAGCGCCAGACCGGTCAGCGGCCCGAGCCGGAAGCCGCCCTGCGTTATGGCCTGCATATCCGTGCCCTCGATGACGTAATCCAGCGCGCGGTGATCGATAACGCGATCCGTGAATACGGCCTCGCCATCAGCACGGCGGAGGTCCAGGCCACGATCGCACGCACCCCCTCTTTCGCTGGGACCGGTGGCGCCTTCGATCCCAATCGCTATCGTTCTCTGTTGCAGCAGGCGCGCATTCCAGAGGCAGCCTACGTCGCCGATGTCCGTCGCGAAATCGCGACCATCCAGCTGTTCGGCGTGGTGCGCAGCGAGGGCCTGGCCCCGGTCAGCCTGCGCGACGAGTTGTTCAAGGGCCAGGGCGAGAAACGGATCGCAGAGACGATCTACGTGCCCGACTCGATCATCGTGAACGTGCCCAATTCGACACCGGAGCAGCTCGCTGCCTACTTCGATGCCAACAAGGCCAAGTTCCAGATTCCGGAGTACCGCAGCTTTTCCTTCGTGATGCTGACGGTCGACGACGTGCTGCCCCAGGTCACCGTCACCCCCGAACAGGTCAGGCAGGAGTACGACGCGCGCCAGGGCGAGTTTGGCAAGCCCGAGAAGCGTGACGTCGACCAGGCGATGGCCGACAGCGAGGAAAAAGCCAAGAAGATCATCGCCGGCGCGACCGGCGGGAAATCGCTTGAGGATGCCGCCAAGGAAGTTCTCGGTACCTCCGATGGCGTGATCAAGCTCGGCGAGATCCTGAAGAAGGACCTGCCGGCGGGTGCGCTGGCCGACGGCGTGTTTTCCGCTCCTCTGGGCCTCGCGCATGCGCCGATCCAGTCGCCGCTCGGCTGGCACGTGATCAGGATCAACAAGATCGACGCCGGTCAGGTGACACCGTTCGATCAGGTCAAGGAGAAGCTCGAAAAGGACCTCAAGGCCCAGCTCGCGCCCGACTTGCTGATCAAGCTCGTGACGGATTTCGAACGGGTGCTGTCCAAGACCCAGTCGATGGCGACGGCCGCGCAGGACCTGCAGCTCAAGGTCAAGTCGGTCGAGAACGTCGATGCCCGCGGTCAGGACATGGCCGGCAAGGATGTCGCCCTGGGGTCGGCGGGCGTCGCGGTGCTGCAGGCCGCCTTCGCCACGCGCGAGAGCAGCGAGAGCGAGCTACTCGAGACCCAGAACGGCGAATATTTCGTCGTACGCACCGAACGCATTACGCCGGCCCGCATCCCTGCCCTATCCGAGGTCGAAGCCAAAGTGAAGGAAGCCTGGCAAAACGAGGAGCGCCGCAAGCTCGCCGAGGCGAAGGTCAAGGAAGCCGTCGACAAGGCCAATGCCGGCACCGACATGGCAACGACCGCCAAGGATCTCGGGCTGGAACTGCGCACTGCCAACGCGGTCACCCGCTTCGACGCCGATACCGGCAACTACCTGACCCAGCCCGCCGCACAGGAACTGTTCAAGCTGCCGGTCGGCAAGGTCGTCTCCGTGCGCAGCGCCCAGGGCAGCGTCATTATGCGCGCCAAGGAGATCATCCCCGTCGACCTCGCCAAAGAAAAGGAACCGCTCGACCGGTTCGGCAAGCAGCTCGACATCACCATCGGCAATGACCTGATCGCCCAGCTGCTCGCCGGACTTCGCGTCGAGGCCGATCACCTGGCCGTCCAGGGTCGC
>CAYZQZ010000594.1:0-2438 GCA_964480235.1 uncultured Reyranella sp.
CCGGCCGCCACGAAGGCCTCGCGCGCAGCAGCGCTGGGATCGACGCCGATCACCTTGTGGCCGTGCTTCAGGAGGTTCTTCGCCATGCCGAGGCCCATCGAGCCCAGGCCGACGAAGGCAACGACCGGTGTGTTCTTCTCTGTCATGGTTCAGGCCTTGATGCCGTATTTGGCGGCCCAGCCCAATCCAGCGGCCGTCGTGGTCCTGGGCTTGTATTCGAGGCCGACATAGCCCTCGAAGCCCAGCCGGTCGAGCACGTCGAGCAGGTGCATGTGATTGGCCTCGCCGACATCGGGCTCGTTGCGCTCGGGATTGCCGGCGATCTGCACATGCGCGGTGACCGGGAACAGTTTTTCCGTGCGGCGCACAAGGTCTCCCTCGGTCACCTGCATGTGATAGAGGTCGAGCTGCAACTTGAGATGCGGCGCACCGACTTCGTCGATGATCGACTTCACCTGGTCGGTGGTGTTTGTGAAGTAGCCCGGAATGTCACGCCGGTTGATCGGCTCCATAACCAGGGTCAGTCCGCTCTTGGCGGTCCGATCGCAGGCGCGCTTCACATTGCCGATAAACGTACGATGCATCGCCGCGACGTCGCCGCCCGCAGGAATGAGTCCCGACATGATGTGCAGGGTCCGGCACTCGAGGTGCCGAGCGTAGTCCAGCGCCTTGTCGAGCGCCGCCGAGAACTCGGCCTCGCGGCCGGGCAGGGCGGCGATGCCGCGTTCCCCCTTGGCCCAGTCGCCGGGCGGCAGGTTGAACAGCGCCTGAGTGAGCCCGTGCTTCTTGAGCTCGGCTGCAATCACGGGCGCGGGCGCCTCGTAGGGAAACAGGATTTCGACAGCCTTGAATCCGTGGCGGGCGGCAGCGCCAAAGCGCTGCATGAGCGGGATGTCCTGATAGAGCCAGGAGAGGTTTGCGGCGAGTTTGGGCATTACGACGGATACGCCTCCTCAACCTGGCGCACCTGCGCGTCGGAAAGCATGCGTACCTTGAATCCCTGGAGCAGCAGATGGAGCTTGGCCGTCTCTTCCAGCTCCTCGATCGACGCCGAGGCTGCCGACAACGAGGTGCCGGCGACGACCGGGCCATGGTTGGCGAGCAGCACCGCGCGATGGCCCTTGGCATAGTCGCGGATCGCGTCGGCGAGCTTGGGATCGCCCGGCTTGAAGTAGGGCACCAGCGGAAGCTTGCCGACCCGCATCACGAAGTACGGTGTGATCGGCGGCAATGTCGTTTCCTTGTTGTGGTGGCACGACGGATCGAGGCAGGAGATCGCCACAGCGTGCGTGCAGTGCAGGTGCACGATGGCGCCGTCCTTGGGCCGCACGTCGTAGACCGAGCGATGCAGCAACGCCTCCTTGGTCGGCGGATCGCCGGCGACATGTTTGCCGTCGGCGTCGAGTTTGGAGAGTTTGCCGGGATCGAGGTCACCGAGCGAGGAGTTGGTCGGCGTCATCAGCCAGCCGTCGGCGACCTTCACGCTGATGTTGCCCGACGTGCCGGGGCAGAGCCCGCGCGCGGCGAGTTTGGCGCCAAGGGTGACGACGGCGTCGCGCGCCTTGTCTTCGGCAGTGCTCATAGTTGTTCGAAGGCCTTGGTGAAGAAGTTCGGTGCACCGAAATTGCCGGACTTGAGCGCCAGCAGCATCGGCTTACCGCCGACCGATGCGGTCCACGGCACGCCGGGATCGATCTCGCGGCCGATCCGCAGGGCGGTCACATCGAGTGCGCCCACCACCGCGCCGGAGGTCTCGCCGCCGGCCACGACGAGCCGATTGACGCCGGCTCCGACCAGCCCTTTGGCCAGCGTCGCCATCGTCTTCTCGATGGCCAGGCTCGACTTCTCGATGCCGTACTTCGCCTGGAGCGCCTTCACCGCGTCGGGCTTGTCGCTCGCCGATAGCAGGATCGGTCCGTTGCCGAGCCTGTCCTTGGCCCAGGCGATCGCCTTGGCCGCGACGTCCTCGCCGCGGCAGATCGCATCTGTATCGAGAGCGAGGTGGGCACCTTTGAAGGTCGCGATCTGGCCGAGTGTCGCGGCGGAGCAGGAACCGGAGAGCACCGCCGACGGTCCTTCGATCTTCGGCAGCGCGTCGGCGCCCGAGCGATGCACCATTAATCCGCGGCGGCGATAGGCGGGCGGCAACCCCAGCGCGACGCCGGAGCCGCCGGTGATCAGCGGATCGTCGCCAATCGCCTCGCCGATGATGCCGAGATCGGTGTCGGCCACGGCATCGACCACCACGTGACGCACGCCGTCGAGGGCCAATTTGTCGAGGGCGGCGCGCAAGGTGGCAGACCCGGCTTGTACCTGCTTGAGCGGCACCAGTCCGACTTTGTGCTTCGTCTGGCGCGCGAGCACGCGTACCAAACTCGAATCCGTCATCGGATTGAGCGGATGATGCCGCATGTGCGAGTCCGACAACAGGATGTCAC
>CAYZQZ010000595.1:0-2415 GCA_964480235.1 uncultured Reyranella sp.
GTCGTGCCCGACTACGAAGCGCGGCTGGAAGGCTTCCTCCGGCGGCAGCAATCCTGTTTGTCGGCGATGATGTCGGAGCGCGTCGCGGCCTGAGCGCCTAGCGGTCGAGCCACACGTCCTCGAAGCGAAAGCCGTTATAGACGCTGTTCACCATCTGCGTGTAGCCCTTGACGTAGGGATGGCGGCAGGTGGTGTCGCGGCTCCAGTAGATCACCGGCCGAGCGCCGTCGGCCAACAGGCGCACGTCGATTTCGCGCACCAGTTGGCGACGCTTCTCGGCGTCGCGTTCGATGGACTGCACGTCGAACTGCTTCTCGATCTCGGCGTTGCAGTAGCCGGTATAGTTGCGCGACGACTTGCAGGCAAAATTCTCGAAGAAGGTCTGGTCGGGATCGTCGACGCCGTTGCCTGTAGCATTCACGCCGAGCGTGTAGTCCTTGCGGTTCAGCCGATTGAACCACAGCGACGTCTCGACGATCTCGACGTCGGCATCGATGTAGATATCGCGCAGTTGGCCCTGCAGCATCTCCGCAGGCTCCTTGTAAAGGGCCACGCCGCGCGTCGCGAGCTTCACGCTCAGGCGATTGCTCGAGCCGTAGCCCATCTTCTCCATGATGGCGCGGGCCTCGGCGCGGTTCTTCTCGACGTCGGGGCCGTAGCCCGGAACGACCGTCAGCATGTCCGGCGGCAGGCCCCAGATTCCGTCAGGTGGCGGCTGCATGGTGCCGCCGATTGCGGCATTGCCGTCGGTCAGCTGCTCGACGAACGGCTTGCGGTCGAGAGCCAGGATCAGCGCCCTGCGGATCTCCGGCTTGTCGAACGGCGCCACCGTGCGGTTGACCAGCAGGTTGATGTTGAGGTTCATCGATGTCGTCTCGCAGATTGCTGCGGGCGACTCCTTCTTCACGAACTTGGCCTGCAGCGGCGTGACCTCCCAAGGGAAGGTCATGTCGAAACGGCCGGCGACGAAGCTCAACACGGCGGTCGACGGGTTGTTGACGATCACGAAGTCGATGCCGTCGAGCCATGGCCGGCTCTTCTTCCAGTAATCGGCGTTGCGCACCAGGCGGATATTCTGGAACTCGATGAACGAGCCGACCTTGAACGGGCCGGTGCCGATCGGCTTGGTCCGCATCTGCGCCAGCGAGGCGTGGCAGGGATACATCGGCGACATGCCCGACGCGAGCATCGCCAGCAGCGACGGCTGTGGCCGCTTGAGATGGATCGTGATGTCGTAGTCGCTCTCGGCCGTAACGAAGTCGAGGTTGCGGTACCACGAGGCGCGCGGGTTGCGGCGCAGGCGTTGCGAGGCCTTGTCGGTCAGCAGCTCGAAGGTGCAGATCACGTCGCGTGCGGTGAACGGGCGGCCGTCGTGCCACTTCACGTTCTCCTCGAGCTTCATGCTGAGCAACTTGCCGTCGGCACTCCACGTCCAGCTCTTGGCCAGCTCGGGGCGGATCGTCTTCTCGGAATTCTGCGGCTCGTGCTGATCGTAGATCACCAGGTTGTTGAACACCGGCATGAACGGGATGACGGTCGAGATCGTCGCTTCCTCGTGGATCGACGCGCTCGGCGGATTGTCGCGATGATAGATCTTCAGCACCCCGCCGCTCTTCTGGGCGAGGGCCGGCATGACGCCACAAGAGAGCGCGGCGAGCAGACTGCCCAGCCAAATCAGTGGCCGCATTGTGTCCCCTGCCAACGAGCCCGTGGCATCGTTTACCCCTTCGTCAACGATACTACATGTCCGCCGGGCAACCCGCGAGCCGACTTTTGTGCAGGGCTTGCCGAAGAAACGCTGGATACAAACGAGACAGAGGCGCTGGACCGCACATGCAACTCGGCCGGTGGGAGAGGCTCCCGCCGGCCGAGTGTGATATTGTCATCTTGAGCATCCGGCGCTCCGGATGCCCGCAAGGACCGTCAACCCTGGTCGAGAAACGAACGCAGCATGCGGCTGCGGCTCGGATGCTTGAGCTTGCGCAGCGCCTTGGCCTCGATCTGGCGGATACGCTCGCGAGTCACGGAGAACTGCTGACCGACTTCCTCGAGCGTATGGTCGGTGTTCATGCCGATGCCGAAGCGCATGCGCAGCACGCGCTCCTCGCGCGGCGTCAGCGTCGCCAGCGCGCGGGTAACCATCTCGCTTAGGTTGACTTGGATCGCGGCGTCGATCGGCAGGACGGCGTTCTTGTCCTCGATGAAGTTACCAAGATTCGAATCCTCCTCATCGCCGATCGGCGTCTCAAGCGAGATGGGTTCTTTGGCGATCCTGAGGAGCTTGCGCACCTTCTCCAACGGCATGCCGAGCTTCTCGGCCAGCTCCTCCGGCATCGGTTCGCGGCCGATCTCGTGGAAGATCTGGCGCGAGGTGCGCACCAACTTGTTGATCGTCTCGATCATGTGCACGGGGAT
>CAYZQZ010000596.1:0-2414 GCA_964480235.1 uncultured Reyranella sp.
CGGCTGGGAGATCATTCCGGAACTGGCGCCGGCGCCCGGCGAGCCGATCATCGACAAGCCGGGCAAGGGTTCGTTCTGCGCCACCGATCTCGAGCTGATGCTGCGCACCCGCGGCATCGAGAACCTGGTGCTGACCGGCATCACCACCGACGTCTGCGTGCACACCACGATGCGCGAAGCCAACGACCGCGGCTTCGAGTGCCTGATCCTAGAAGACTGCACCGGCGCCACCGACAAGGGCAATCACGCCGCGGCGCTGAAGATGGTCGAGATGCAAGGCGGCGTGTTCGGCGCCGTCGCGAACTCGATCGCCGTGCTGAAGGCCCTCTCGTGAGGAGCTCGCCCCTGGGGAGCACACCATGACGATGACGGTCGGCGCCCCGCACCTGCCGCCGCACGAAGGCGCACCGTCGCTCGACCTGATCGGCTTTTCCAAGCGCTTCGGCGCGCTGGCGGCGCTCGACAACGTCTCGGTCAAGATCAAATCGGGCGCGTTCCATGCCCTGCTGGGCGAGAACGGCGCGGGCAAGAGCACGCTCGTAAAATGCGCCATGGGCTACTACAGCGCCGACGAAGGCCAGATCCTGCTGAACGGCCGCGAGGTCGACATCGAGCACCCGCGCCAGGCGCACCAGCTCGGGCTGGGCATGGTCTATCAGCACTTCACCCTGGTGCCGAACATGACGGTGCTGGAGAACTTCGTGCTGTCGCGCGGCGACCTGCCGGCGGTGATCGACTGGGCGAGCGAGCGCCGGGTGTTAAAAGACTTCTTCTCGACCACGCCGTTCGCGGTGCCGGTCGATACGGCCGTGGGCGACTTGGCGGCCGGCCAGAAACAGAAGGCCGAGATACTGCGCCAGCTTTACCTGAAGCGAAATCTGCTGATCCTCGACGAGCCGACCTCGGTGCTGACGCCGGACGAAGCCGACGAGGTGCTGTCGACGCTGAAGAAGCTCACCCAGGCCAATCAGCTGACGATCGTCACCATCACCCACAAGTTTCGGGAGGTGAATGCCTTCTGCGACACCGTGACGGTGCTGCGCCGCGGCCAGCTGGTCGGCACCCGGCCGGTGTCCGAGCTCGACAACGATACCATGGCCGAGATGATGGTCGGCCGGCGCGAGACCCGGGAGATCGTCGAGCGCGAGGCCCGCGCGCCGGGCAAGGCGGTCCTGGCGATCGACAGGCTCTCGGTCGCCGATCATGTCGGCCAGCTTGCGGTCGAGGAGCTGTCGCTGGAGATCCGTGCCGGCGAGATCGTCGGCGTCGCCGGCGTCTCGGGCAACGGCCAGCGCGAGCTGGTGGAGACCCTCGCTGGCCAGCGTCATGCCCAGTCGGGCGGCATGAAGGTGCATGGCGAGACCTACACCGCGACCCGGCCGGAGATGATCCGGCACAAGATCGCCTGCCTCCCCGAGGAGCCGCTGCGCAATGCCTGCGTCGCGGAGATGTCGGTGGCCGAGAACATGGCGCTGCGCTCGTTCGACCAGCCGCCGGCGTCGCCCGATGGCATCCGCCTGAAGCGCAGCCCGATGCGCGACGCCGCGCGAAAACTGATCGAGGCCTACAAGGTCAAGGCACCGGGCCCGGACGCAGCGATCAAGGGACTGTCGGGCGGTAACGTGCAGCGCGCCGTGCTGGCCCGCGAGCTGTCCAGCGAAGGCGACCTGCTGATCGTGGCCAACCCCTGTTTCGGCCTCGACTTCGCCGCCGTGGCCGAGATCCGCGCCCGCATCGTGCAGGCGCGCAATCGCGGCGCCGCCGTGCTGCTGGTCAGCGAGGACCTCGACGAGATCTTGCAGCTCAGCGACCGCATCGTGGTGATGTTCGACGGCAAGCTGGCGCTCGAGACGCCGTCGGCCTCGGCCGATGTCGGCGCGATCGGCCGCGCGATGGCGGGACACTGAGAGACAGATCACCGATGAACAAGATCGCCGCCCAGCCGTTCGATTTCACGTTCGATCCCGCGCACACCGCGCTGATCGTGATCGACATGCAACGCGACTTCATCGAGCCGGGTGGTTTCGGCGCCACGCTAGGCAACGACGTGAGCCTGCTGAAAAAGATCGTGCCGACGGTCGGCCGCCTGATCGATGCCTTCCGCATGGCCAACCTGCCAATCATCCATACGCGCGAGTGCCACAAGCCCGATCTCTCGGACCTGCCCAAGGCCAAGCATTTACGCGGCAAGCCCGCGATGCGCATCGGCGACCCTGGACCGATGGGCCGCATCCTGATCGCAGGCGAGCCTGGCGCCGACATCATCCCCGAGCTCGCGGCGAGACCCGGGGAAATCGTCCTCGACAAGCCGGGCAAAGGTGCGTTCTACGCCACACCCCTGTCGCAGATCCTGGCGGACAAGGGGATCACCCACCTGGTGTTTGCCGGCGTCACGACCGAGGTGTGCGTGCAGA
>CAYZQZ010000597.1:0-2412 GCA_964480235.1 uncultured Reyranella sp.
AGTCGGCCAGCGCCTGCCGGGACAAGCCCAAGGCGTGCCGGGCAATGCCCCGCCAGTACAGCATGCGGGCATTTCCCGGCGAGCGGTCCAGTTGCCTGTTCGCGACATCGATTGCCGACTGGTGATCCGCCGCTGCCTGGGCGGCTCGTCCGGCTTCGGCATATGCCTGGGCGCGAGACAGGTAGGCGATGACGATTTCACGGTCCTCCGGGCTCGCGTTGTCGATGAGTGCCGAACATGCCGATATTCTTCGCACGGCGGATACGGCCGGGTCGGGAAGACATTGTTCGTTCAAGCGGACCGCAGCGGTCGGCGCGCGGGCCTTCCTGGCTTCGGCGTACGCCGGTTCGGACTGCGTCTGCGCCATTGCGAGAGATGCGGCGAGGCAGGTGCCCAGCCATGGCGCCAGGATGCTGCAGGCTGTCGCCACGGCGCGCGCCCGCCTGGGAGGGCGGGAGGTCGGGCGCGACAACGCAAGCCCGCGCCGGGTTTCCGCGCGAGCCGATTTCGAGCCAGGTGCTTTTTCGTGGGCGAATGCCAACGTTCCGTCTCCAATGGTCACGGCCTGCCCAACTGCAAGTCTGCGGCCACGCGTGGCGACGGCGTGAATGCGGCGAAATCTTCAGCATTTTCGAGCTTTTCCGGGAGCCGCCGCTGTCTGCGCCTGGGGCGGTGCGCCTGAAATTGGGAGGCGGTTCCGGCAAGTTGCGTCGCATATTGCGAATCCCACAGCGATGCTCGGCGGCACCGAAACCGCAGCCGGCTCCGGTTCGGAAATCCGGGACCACATTGTCGCCGGCGAGCTGCGAGTTGACGCCGTGCCGGCCCTCCGCTACCCCCTCGCACCCGCGAAAGTGACCTGAGAAGTGCCCGACTCTGCCGTTTCCATCGCGTCCGACGCCCGTCTGGCCGGCCATCCCGCCGGGTTGCGGCGCACGTTCGCGATCATCTCGCATCCCGACGCCGGCAAGACGACCCTGACCGAGAAACTGCTGCTGTTTGGTGGCGCCATTCATGTCGCCGGCGCCGTCAAGGCGCGCGGCGAGGCGCGGCGCGCACGCTCGGATTGGATGAAGATCGAGCAGCAGCGCGGCATCTCGGTCACCACGTCGGTGATGCATTTCGAGTATGGCGGCGCGGTGTTCAATCTCCTGGACACGCCGGGCCACGAGGATTTCAGCGAGGACACCTACCGCACGTTGACCGCCGTCGATTCGGCGGTGATGGTGATCGACGCCGCCAAGGGCATTGAGGCGCGCACCCGCAAGCTGTTCGAGATCTGCCGCCTGCGCGACGTGCCGATCATCACCTTCATCAACAAGCTCGATCGCGAAGCCAAGGATCCGATCGAGCTTCTCGACGAAATCGCCTCGACCCTGGCGCTCGACGTCTGTCCGATGACCTGGCCGACTGGCTCCGGTCAGGCCTTCAAGGGCACTTACGATCTGGCGCACAGCCGGATGCTGGTGTTCGACAACACCGACAAGAGCCGCATCGGCGAGGTGATCGAGAACTACGAGATCAAGGATCAGCGCCTGGCCGAGGAGGTCGAGCTGGTGCGGGCAGGCTATCCGGCTTTCGACCTCGAGTCCTACCGCGCCGGCCACCTGACGCCGGTGTTCTTCGGCTCGGCCTACAACAATTTCGGGGTCAAGGAGCTGCTCGATGCGCTTGCAGCCTGGGCGCCGCCGCCCCGGCCGCAGCCCGCCGAGCCGCGTTCCATCGAGCCGACCGAAAGCAAGGTCACGGGCTTCGTCTTCAAGGTCCAGGCCAACATGGACCCCAACCATCGCGACCGCGTCGCCTTCCTGCGGCTGTGCAGCGGCAAGTTCCGCCGCGGCATGAAGCTCACCCAGATCGGCACAGGCAAGACGCTCTCGGTAAACTCGCCGATCCTGTTCTTTGCCCGCGAGCGCGAGATCGTCGACGAGGCCTGGCCGGGTGACATCATCGGCATTCCCAATCATGGCGTGCTGCGGGTTGGCGATACGCTGACCGAGGGCGAGACGGTCAAGATTGTCGGTATTCCCAACTTCGCCCCGGAAATCCTGCGCCGGGTGCGGCTGGAGGACCCGATGAAGTCAAAGCAACTCAAGCGCGCGCTCGACGACCTCGCCGAGGAGGGCGTCACCCAGGTCTTCCGCCGCGTCATCGGCGGCGACAACATCGTGGGTGTGGTCGGCGAGCTGCAGCTCGATGTGCTCAAGACTCGCGTCGAGGCCGAGTACTCGGTGAACATCGACCTCGAGCCCGCGCCGTTCGAGACGGCGCGTTGGATCTCGGCCGAGAGCAAGGCCGATCTCGAAGCTTTCATGTCGGCCAATCGCGGCGGCATGTCGGAGGATCGCGACGGCTCGCCGGTGTTCCTGGCGCGCAATGCGTGGGAGCTGGGCTACATCGCCGAGAAGAGCC
>CAYZQZ010000598.1:0-2411 GCA_964480235.1 uncultured Reyranella sp.
ATGGGCCACATCGAGCCCGCGATTTTCGAGAAGGTGATGGCGGTCAATGTGACCGCCAACTGGCGCCTGATCCGCTCAATGGATCCGTTGCTGCGCCGCTCCGACGCCGGCCGCGCCATCTTCGTGACCTCGGGCGTGACTCGCCGCGTCATTCCCTACTGGGGCGCCTACGCCGCCAGCAAGGCGGCGCTGGAAATGCTGGCCGGCATCTACGCCGCGGAGATCGAGCACACGACGATCCGGGTCAATCTCTACAACCCCGGCGCGACCCGCACCGGCATGCGCAAGGAAGCCTTCCCAGGCGAGAACCCCGAGTCGCTGCCGCCGCCAGAGGCGCATGGCGAAGGGCTGATCCAGCTCGCCCTGCCATCCTGCACGATGAACGGGCAGTGGGTGGCGGGCGATGCCGCGATCGCCAAGAGCAGGGATCGCACGCACTAGGCGGGCTGGCCGTCCGCGTCCTTCAGGCCAAGGGCAGAAGCGCCACATGGTGATGTTCGGCCCTGCCGAGCCGACTGCGGACCAGCACCACGTCCCGCACCGTCCACTCGATCGGTTCGATGGAATGTTCCTCGATACGCTCGCGATCGCGCAGCAGGGTGACGTGAGGCGTGAACGGACGCGCCGAGGCGGGCCTTCCGTCGAAGGCATCGCTCAGACGCTGGTGCAGGACCTCCAGACCGATCATGTCGTCGTTTCCGCGCAATACGAATGCGCCATTGCAGAAGCTGCCAACCCGGTCGAACGCCACCTTGAAGGACGGCATGACGACGCTTGCCGCACGTTCCCTTGCCGCTTCGGCGAGATCGATTCCGAGACCGGCGACGTCGCGCACCTGAAATAGCATCACGTGCAGATGCTCTGGGCGCAGGACCCTGCCCTTCAAGCCGTGTCCGATCTTCAGGCGGCCGGCGAGATCGGAGATGCGGGCAGCCGTCGCTTCATCGGGAAGCGTGGCCAGGAACAGGCGATCTGTCGGACGCCGGTCGAAAAGCTCGGCCTCATACCGGCCCAGGCGACGGGTATGGAGAACGGACGGTGCCGGGGCGTGCCGGAAAGTACGGGATTGGGACAAAGACGGAGCGAACAATGCGTCCAAGGCAAATCTCCTTAAACCGAATGTTCACTATATGTTCTTTTCTGTGGATAGAGTCAAGCACCTCGAAAAAGCCGCTGATATTTAAGGCGTTTACTTGATGCTGACTTCCGTGCCGCCCAGCCCTGCGAACTCGGTCCGGGCCACGCCCGGCCCTGGCAGGAACGCCGGTGGATGCACCGACCCGGTGAGCACGAGGTCACCGGCCTTCAGCATCTTGCCGTGCTCGTTCAGCTTGTTGGCGAGCCACGCGAGAGAGATCGGCATGGCGCCCATGACGGCGCTGCCCGGGCCGCTGGCGAGTTCCTTGCCGTCGAGCAGCGAGCGCCCCTTCAGGTTGGGGAAGTCGAGATTCTGCCAATCCTTGATCTCGGTCCCGGTGACGAGGGCAGCCTGCAGGACATTGTCGGCGATGCGCGCCGGCCCCCTCATCTTGGTGACGTCGACGTAGCGATTGTCGACCAATTCCATGCCGCACCACACCTGTGCAATATGGGCGCGGATACTTTCCGCGGTGTGCTTGCTGCCAGCAACCGGCGCATCCTTGCCGATCTTCACCACCAGCTCGGGCTCGATGCCCGGTTTCAGCGGATAGCCGGCTTCGAACACCGCACCGCTCTGGCGCAGGCCGCTCTGGTAGATGCCGGCAAACACGGGACCGGAGAGCTTCAGCGGCTCGTACTGTGCAGGCAGCGTCAGCGCCACCTTCCATCCGGCCAGGCGATCGCCCGCGGCAGCGAGCCGGTCGTGAACCGCGAACTGGACCTTGTAGGAATCTGCCTCGGAGAGCGGCGCCAGGAGGCCTGCCACGTCCATCGGCTTCTTCGACTTGCGGCCCTCGATCAGCTTGTCGGCGATCGAGGCGATTTCCTTGGCATCCATTCAACCCTCCCAAAACTCTTCGGGAGGATCATCGCCGCCCGCCCCTGCCCCGCGCAAGCGAGGCCGGAGCGGGCGCGAAACTGGACTCAGGCAGCCTTCGCAGACGTCGCGCTGTAGAAGCTCTGGCCCTTCGCGGCCATGTCACGCAGAAGCTTCGGCACCTCGAACTGCTTGCCGTACTTCTTGGCGAAGTCGTCGCACTCGGCGACGAACTTCCTGATGCCGACCTGGTCGATCAGGCTGATCGCGCCGCCGGTCTGCGGCGCGAAGCCCAGGCCCATGATCGAGCCGACGTCGCCGTCCTGGGGGTTGGTCAGCACGTTGCCTTCCAGGCAGCGCGCCGTGTCGACCGCCTGCACGTAGAGCAGGCGCTTCTTAATCTCGGTCTCCTTGGCGCGCTTCTCCTCGCCCTCGCCGTACTGCCAGCGCGGGT
>CAYZQZ010000599.1:0-2388 GCA_964480235.1 uncultured Reyranella sp.
GTCGTGGACCATGTTCTCGATCAGCGCCCAGCCGTAACCCATCGCCACGGCGCCATCGAGCTGGCCGCGGCACTGCATGGGATTGATCGGCCGGCCGATATCGGCGGCGTGCACGCTGTGCAGGATGCGGATCTCTCCGGTGATCCTGTGCACCGCCAGGCGCACGCCCTGGACGTTGAAGGCGATCGAGCGCGGCGACAGGTAGGCGCGCCGGCCGACCGTGAAGCGGTGGTTCACCTTGGCGCCCTCGGCGTGAAGTTCCGCCAGGGGAATCCGCTTGTTCCCGACGATCACCGCGTCGTTGTCGAGGCGGCACTTGGCGCGGTCGACGCCGGCATGGCGGGCGGCGAAGTCGAGGATGTCGTCGCGCATCGCCTCCGCGGTGATGTGGACGGCCTTGCCGGCGACCACGGTGCCGGTGCTGGCGAAGGTTCCGGTGTCGTAGGGCGTGCGATCGGTGTCGGCGTTGGTCAGCGCCACGTCCCGGGCCCGAACGCCCACGATCGAGGCGGCGATCTGCTTGACCGCGGTGCTGATGCCGTTGCCGAATTCCGACGTGCCGCAGGCGAGGTGATAGGTTCCGTCGGGCATGAGCTTCATCTCGGCGCCCGAGCGATGCTCGGTCGGCGGACCGCACTCGAGCATGGCGAGCGCCACGCCGCTTCCTTCGACCCAGTGTTCGCCGTCGGGCTTCGCGACGCCATTGCCCTTCTGCAGCTCGCGCTTGACGATGTCGAGGCACTGGTCGATCCCGTGGCTGCCGAAGCTGGCGTCGCTCGGCTCCTTCCAGATCGACTCGACGTTGTCGCCCGGGCGCACGACGTTCCGGCGCCGGATCTCGAACGGATCGATGCCGAGAGTGCGCGCCAGCTCGTCCATCGCGCATTCCATCGCGAATGTCGTCTGCGAGGCGCCGTAGCCCCGGAAGCCTCCGCCCGGGATCATGTTGGTGTAGACCACGTGGCCCACGCCCTTCTTGTTGTCGCAGCGATAGGCCGCGATCGGGCTTGCCATGGCGGCGGCCAGCGTCTCGCTGGCATGGTTGCCGTAGGCGCCGGTGTTCGACACGACCTGCACGTCGAGGGCAGTGAGCGTGCCGTCCTTCCTGGCGCCGATCTTCACCCTGGTCGTCATCTGGTGCCGGGTCGTGGCGCCGATGAATTCCTCCTCGCGTGTCCACTCCCACTTCACCGGCCGGCCGGCGAGCTTCATGGCCGCGAAAAGCGGCAGGTCCTCCGACACCATTTCCTGCTTGCCGCCGAATCCGCCGCCGACGCGCTCGGTGAAGACGTGAAGATCGCGCGCGCTGATGCTCGATCCCGACTACGCGATGGCACATGCCGGACTTGCGTCGGCTTATCTGCTGCTGGCGTCGACCGCGATGCTGCGGCCGCTGCCGGTTGACGAGGCGATGCCGATGGCCCGCCGTTCGGCCGAGCGGGCCCTCGAACTCGACGAAAGGCTGGCCGAGGCCTGGGCCGCTCTCGGCCGGGTGAAAATCGAATACGACTGGGACTGGGACGGCGCCGAAGCCGATCTCGCGCATGCCGTCGCGCTCAATCCCAGCTCGGTCGAAGCGCTGGGCGCCTACGGCCAGTTCCAGAGCCAGATGGGCCGGCACGACGAGGCGGTCAAAACCATGGAGCATGCGCGCCGGCTCGATCCGCGCAGCGTCGAGACCCTGCAGCATCTTGGCATCGTCTACTGGATGGCAGGGCAAAGTGACCGCGCGCTCGACGTCGTGAACGAAAGTCTCCAGGTCGCGCCAGGTCAGTCGCGCGCGCACTACGGCCGCATGATGATCCTCGACCAGATGGGGCGCCGCGACGAAGCGATGGTCGAGCGGCTGGCAACGCTACGCGGCCTCAGCGTCGCCCAGGGACTCGCCGAGCAGGTCGAGGCGATCGCGCACAGTCAGGGCTGGCGGGCCGCGATGGACGTCTGGATTTCCCTGCTCGAGCGCACCAACCGCTGGGAAGGGGCGGCGATGCAGTGGATGGCAGTCGGGGAGCCGTCACGGGCGATGGATGCCCTCGAATACTGCATCAAGGCGCGCACGACCTATCTCGGCTTCACCGGGCAGAATCCCTACTTCCGCACGCTGCACGGCAACCCGCGCTTTCAGGCAATTCTGCGCGCGCTCGATCTCGAGGGCCGGACCGGGGCGGCCTTGCGGGCGGCCTAGCCAGGGCACCAATCCTGCCGCTCTGAGCACCGCTTCCGTGTCGGTCAGCCACACGCGGTTCATCTTGCGCATAGACTCGAGCGTCCGCCGCAGAGCTGCGGCGCATCCGGCTCCGGCCAACTAGCGCCGTTCCTGGAACTTCGGCAACTCGTGCGCCGTCACGGCCGGGGCGGGGCCGTCGAAGCGTTCGATCTCGACCAGAC
>CAYZQZ010000600.1:0-2383 GCA_964480235.1 uncultured Reyranella sp.
CGGATCGACGGCGTCTGTGCGCTGTCGCCGATCACCGCCACCATCTGGCGCTTGCCGAGCTTCGTGCACTGCTCGATCAGCACCGGCAGGAGCGCCTTGCCGACACCCTGACCCACGGCGTCCTTGTCGATGTAGATCGAATCCTCGACCGAGAACTTGTAGGCCGGGCGGGGCCGCCAGTTCGAAGCGTAGGCATAGCCCACTACCCGGCCGTCGCGGGTGGCGACGAGATGCGGCAGGCCGAGATCGAGCACGGCGGCACGGCGCTTCTTCATCTCCTCGATGCCCGGCGGCTCGACCTCGAAAGAGGCCGTGCCGTGCAGCACATGGTGGGCATAGATTTCCGCGCAGCGCGCGACATCGGCCTCCGTCGAGGCCCGCACTAATAGTTCAGTCATTTGGCAGTTCACTCATGCTGCCGTTATAGCGCGGCAAGCGTGAGCGCGCCGTCTCCCCTAGCGCTGATTTCCGCCGCGGATCGCGCCGGCGTCGGGACCGTCGTACTTGAACAGCGAGTCGGCCAGTTGGGGGCCGATCTTCATGTCGTTCAGCGATACCGAGACCTTGTTGCCGCGATTGTCGATGATCGACCAGCCCTTCCAGGTCAGGGGATTTTCCGCCAGCCGAATGATGAACTTGCCTTCCTGCGGCTTGCGGGTCTGCACCACCGTGACCTCGAGTTCGCCGTCGTTGCGCGAAACCGATTCGACGGTGAGGTCGCCCGAGAGCTGCAGCGGCTCCTTGACCAGGAAGGAAGCCGCCGTCCAGCCGATCGGCCATTGGCCGAAATCCTTGGTCTGCGGGTCCCACATCGTGACCTGCGTGCCGTCGGAGACGATCTTGAGCTGGCTGGGCGCGTCGTACTCGAAGCGCATGCGGCCGGGCCGGCGGACATAGAGCGTGCCCTGCACGATCGATCCGTTGGGATTGCTCTGCACGAAGCGCGCCTGAAGCGTGCGGATGTTGTTGAAGTACTTCTCGACCTCCGGCACGCCGGCCTGGGCACGAGCGGAGCCCGTGCCCAACAGCAGCGGCACGAGAACGGTGAGCAGGGCGAGCAAAGTGCGCATGCAAATCCTATGGCGGCCGATTGGGGCGGATTCAAGAACCCTTCCCAGGCCGGTGAACGAACGTTTACCATGGCCAGCAACGCAAGACGAAAGGGTGGAACGCATGCATGTCGGGATGGCGGCGGTTTTCCAGAACACCGGCCGGGAGGTCAGCGACCGGCAGATCTATCTGAACGAGCTGGCGCTGGCCGACATGGCCGAACCGTTGGGCTTCGACTCGATCTGGTCGGTCGAGCACCATTTCACCGACTACACGATGTGTCCGGATGTCTGTCAGTTCCTGTCCTACATGGCGGGCCGCACAAGGCACGTGAAGCTCGGCTCCATGGTGGTGGTCCTGCCCTGGCACGATCCGATGCGGGTCGCCGAGCAGATCTCGATGCTCGACCAGCTCTCCGGCGGCCGCATGATCCTGGGGCTGGGCCGCGGCGCGGGCAAAGTCGAGTTCGACGGCTTCCGCCTCGACATGGGCGACAGTCGCGAGCTGTTCGTCGAGTACGGCGAGGCGCTGCTGAAGGGTCTCGAGACCGGCGTGATGGAATACCAGGGCAAGCACTACAGGCAGCCTCCGGTCGAGATCCGGCCCGCACCGTTCAAGAGCTTCCGCGGCCGCACCTATGCCGCCGCGGTCAGCCCCGAAAGCGCGCGCATCATGGCGCGGCTGGGCGTCGGGTTGCTGATCATCCCGCAGAAGCCGTGGCGCGAGGTCGAGAAGGAGCTCGCCGAGTACAATCAGCTCTATCGCGAGATCAACGGCACCGACGCGCCGCAGCCGATCTCGGCAGGCTGGGTGTTCGTCGACGAAAGCGCCGAGCGGGCGCGCGAGATGGCGGTGAAGTACATCGGCGGCTACTACCGCACCGTGCTCGACCACTACCAGTTCGGCGGTGCGCACATGAAGAACCAGCGCGGCTACGAATACTACGCCAAGATGAACGAGAAGCTCGCGGTCTACGGCGACCAGAAGGCGATCGAGTTCTTCGCCGACCTGCAGGTTTACGGCACGCCCGAGCAGGTTCACGAGAAGATCATGACGATCCACAAGCAGACGAATAATTCGGGCTTCGTCGGCGTGTTCTCCTACGCCGGCATGCCGCACCAGGAGGCAGCGCGGAACATGCGGATGTTCGCCAAGACCGTGATGCCGGAGCTCAAGAAATTCGACGCCGGCGCCGCGGTCGATCGCGCCCGTCCGCTCGGCGACCATCGCTTCGCGGCGGCGGCAGAGTAACCGGCCCACCGCAGCGCCCGCGCCTCATATCATGGGGCGTCGCGCCGACGACGGATCACACCAGGCGGGCGGCCTTGGCGGC